>DASRHX010001170.1:0-3299 GCA_035650295.1 Bryobacteraceae bacterium
GCCCAAGCGCAGGTACCCGGCTACATCACCTATCTGATCATGCGTACGCACGTCGAGCCCGCCGCGCTTGCCGCGGCCGTCCGCCGCGAGGTTCGCCGCATCGACCCTCATCAACCCTTCACCGACGTGCTTCCGCTCGACCACTACGTCTCAACCGCGCTGGCCCGCCCCAAACTTTATGCCAGTCTCATCGGCGCCTTCGCATCGCTCGCCCTCCTTCTCGCTTCCATCGGTCTTTACGGGTTGATGGCGTACGCGGTCACCCGCCGCACTCACGAAATCGGCGTTCGTATGGCGCTTGGCGCTCAACCGGGAGATGTACTCCGTTCCACGCTCGGCGAGGGGACTCGCCTCGTCCTGATTGGGCTTGCGCTCGGATCAGCGGCAGCGGTCGCGATGAGCCGCATCGTCGCCGGCTTTTTGTACGGCGTCACCGCGCACGATCCATTCACCTACGCGGCCGTCGCGACGCTCCTCGTGTGTATTGCATTGCTCGCTGTATTTGTCCCCGCACGCCGCGCGTCGCGCGTCGACCCGATGGTGGCTCTTCGCTACGAGTGAGCTTTCCCGCTTGACGCCTCTCCGATACTTGTTTACTCTATGCCTAGAGGAAACTAGGCCAACCGTCATGTCCCCCAAACCACGCGACCGCCGCGATCTCTTTCCCGGTGCGCTCGAAATGATGATTTTGCGTACGTTGAAGCGCCAACCGCTCCACGGTTACGCGCTCACGCAGGAAATCAAGCGCGCGTCAAGCGAGCTTCTTCAGATCGAAGAAGGGTCGCTCTACCCGGCTCTGCAACGCATGTTGAAGGATGGCTGGGTTACGGCTAAGTGGGGCGTGTCGCCCACGAACCGCCGCGTTCGCGTTTACACCATCACGGCCGCCGGCGCGAAACACCTCGATCAGGAAGTCTCAAGTTTTGAGCAAATGCTGGAGGGGATCCGGCGCGTGCTCGCGCCCGTCCAATCGTGACGCCATGAGTCTCTTCCAGCGCCTGTTCCGCCGCCAACAACTCTACACCGACCTGAACGAAGAAATGCAACAACATCTCGAAGAACGCATCGAAGAACTCGTCCGCCAAGGAATGTCCCGCGAGCAGGCTACGGCCGCCGCGCGCCGCGAATTCGGCAACGTCCTCGCTCTTGAAGAACGCGGCCGCGAGGAGTGGAAACTGCCGGTCCTCGACAGCTTCCTCGCCGACATCCGCTACGCCCTTCGGCATTTGCGCCAGCAGCCTTCGTTCTCGATCGTCGCCATTCTCATCCTCGCCTTGGGAATCGGCGCGAATACCACGGTGTTCAGCGTCATTCATACGATGCTGCTGCAGCCGCTGCCTTTTCGTTCGCCAGAGCGGCTCGTCTGGATCGTCAACCAGGACACACCCGGCCTCTCCGGCCGCACTCATACCGTCGACACGTACGAAGCTCTCGGCAAACTTCAAAGCTTCGAGGAACTCACCACCTATGAGGCCTTCTTCGCTCGCTCGAGTTACAAGCTAACGGGCGACAAGGAAGCCGACCGTGTTGGCGGCGTCATGATCGCGCCGAACTTCCTCTCCTTCCTCGGCATCAAACCGCTCATAGGCCGCGGCTTCAACGAAGGGGAAACCAAACAGGGAGGCCCAGGCGCGGCCATCTTAAGTCACGCCCTCTGGCAGCGCCGTTACTCTGCCGATCCCAAGGTCCTCGGCAAGCAACTCACGGTGAACGGCCGTGGCGTCACCATCGTCGGCGTCCTGCCGCCCGTATTCGACTTCGGTTCCGTCTTCGCGCCCGGCATTCAACTAGACATCTTCCTGCCCACGCCCTTTTACGAAATCCGCCGCTGGGGCAACACCGTCGCCGTCATCGGCCGCCTCAAGCCCGGCGTCTCGATCGCCTCCGCTCAGTCGGAAGCGAATGCCTTCATCGAACTCCGCCAGCGCGAACATCCCGAATTCGGTCAGCCTCGCAGCTACGGCGCCATACTCCAGCCGATGCACGACTCCATCACTGCCTCCATGCGCCAGCCGATGTATCTTCTTTGGGCCGCCGTTGGGGTCGTCCTGCTGATCGTTTGCGTTAACCTCTCCAACCTACTGCTCGCCCGCGCCGCCGCACGCCGCAAAGAGATGGCTCTGCGCCGCGCCTTGGGAGCCGGTGGTGCGCGCCTCGCCCGCCAGATGCTCACCGAGACGTTTGTGCTCGCGCTAGCCGGAGGTACGCTAGGCGTCGCGCTCGCCTACTCGGCCACCGCCGCGCTGCGTAATCTTGACGCGCTCAGCATCCCCTTGTTGAAGTCCGTTCAAATTGACGCCACCACCCTCACTGTGGCCGCCGGCATCACGCTCCTCACCGCATTCGTCTTCGGCTTCCTGCCCGCGCTCTCGGCTGCCCGTGGCGGCTTCGGCGAAGCGCTCAAGGACAACGCGCGCGGCTCCAGCCACGGCCGAGGCCATCGCGTCGTGCGCACCACTCTCGTCGTCTCCGAGGTCGCCTTCGCCTGCCTGCTTCTGGTTGGTGCGGGACTCCTCCTCCGTAGCTTCCTCCACGTCCTCGACGTCAACCTCGGGTTTTCCTCGGGGCAAACCTATACTCTCCGCCTCGACGCCTTCCCCCGTCTCGACACTGAAGACAAAGCCGCCGCCTATATGGACCTGCTCCACCGCTTTCTGAACCGCACACGCGCCGTCCCCGGCGTAGAAGGGGCCTCCATGACCGACGCCGTGCCGCTGGAAAGCAATCGCACGTGGGGCATCCGCGCCAAGGACAAACCGGACTCCAAGTTCGAACCTGCCCTCATCAAGCTCATCGGGCCTGATCTGATGAAGACCATGCGCACGCCCGTCCTCAAGGGCCGCGAATTTACCGCCGCGGATAACGTGCGCAGCCCGCGCGTCGCGCTCATCAATGAATCGCTCGCCAAGCGCCTCTACCCGAACGAGGACCCCGTCGGCCGCACCGTCCTCATCGGCGGACGCGACCGCCAGGTCGTGGGCGTCGTTGCCGACGTCCGTCATCTTTCCGTGGAAGAATCGTCCGGATCGGAGATGTACCTGCCGCTGTTCCAACAGGCCACGATGTCGCCCACACTTGTGGTGCGCACGTCGCGCCGCTTCGAGGATGTATCGCCTGCCCTCCGCGCCGCCATCGGTGAGTTCTTCCCCGACATTCCTACCGCGACTTTCCGCGCGCTCGATCACACCGTCGATCGTGCCCTCTCCCCGCGGCGCTTCCTCGTGAACCTTCTGATCGCATTCGCTCTCGCCGCGGTCGCACTCGCGGCCATCGGAATTTACGGCGTCATCGCCTACACG
>DASRHX010001171.1:0-9829 GCA_035650295.1 Bryobacteraceae bacterium
GAATCGGAGAAATAAGCCAGACCAATGCTGAAGAAAGGAAAAGACCATGCTGCATTATTCAGTAGTGTTTCTGATCATTGCGCTCATCGCGGCGTTCCTTGGATTCTCGGGACTCGCGGCGGCGTCGGCGGGAATCGCCAAGATTTTGTTCGTAGTGTTCCTGATCCTGTTTCTGGTCAGCCTGATATCAGGACGGAGAACAGTCTGAATACTACTACTAAAGGAGTTAAACACATGAACTGGGATCAAATTGAAGGGAACTGGGCGCAATTTAAAGGCAAGGTTCGCGAGCAATGGGGCCGCCTGACCGACGATGACATTGACATCATCAACGGCAAACGCGAACAACTGGTGGGGCGCGTGCAAGAGGCCTACGGGTGCATGCGCGAAGAGGCCGAAAAGCAGGTACGCGAATTCGAGAAGAACGCGGATCGGCTCTTCGATAAGACTCGATCGAGGCAGGCGACGGCAACGCGTTAAGCGGAACCGGACAAATCCCACACTGGTCAGCCCACTTTCCCCTTCGGGTGAGAGTGGGCTTCGCCATTCGTGGAGGCGGTTCAGGAGAACTCGGCGCGAATATCTGGCCTGGTAAGCTTACGGAGCATCCAGATGAAGAAGCCGGCGAGAAACAGCGACTTCACAACCACCAGCGCGAGGGCGACGGTGGCCACCGTCGAAAAAAGCGGGCCGACTTCGACTGCCTCGAGATTCCCCATTTGCGAGCGCAAGAAGGGGACCATCAACGCGGATGTGACAATACTTCCCAATGAGTAGATAACACCCGCGGCGGCGATGAAAAGGAACGCGACGCGGCCCCAATTCCTGCGGCGCAGCAAGGAAATGGAGCAGAGTGCGACGACCGCGGCGACGACGAGATTGGCCACCCAGAAGACCTTCGCGTAAGTAAGCATGAAGCGAACGGCCATTGGGATGTTGGGATCCTTGGTTACTTCGGAGAGGTCCATGCCCTCGGGCCGCAGGGAAGCAACGAACGCGAAGAACGCCCCTTGAAAGAGCACACCGAGGAGCCACATCGAAGCGAGTGAGAGAAATATCACGCCAATCGCGGTAACCGCGTTGGAGCGTTGCGGACGAGGCGCGGGCGGAGCAAGCGCCGGGGTCATGGCTTGAGTTTACTCGATGATAAGCAACAGGTCCTTAGGCTCGACGGATTGGCCTGGGTGCACGAGCACTTTGGTGACTTTGCCAGCGATGGGAGCGGCGATCGTAGTCTGCATTTTCATCGCTTCCATGATGAGCAGTTTGTCACCCTTGGCGACCTTCGAGCCGGGTTCGACGGCAATGCCGGAAACGGCGCCGGGAATGGGCGCGCCGACCTGACCAGGGATCGCAGGGTCGGCTTTAACGGAAGTGGAAGCCTGCACCTCGAGCGATTTATCGCGAATCGTCACTTCGCGCGGCTGGCCGTTGAGCTCGAAGAACACAGTACGCGTGCCGTCAGGATGCGGCTCGCCGATGGTAAGGAACTTGACGATGAGCGTCTTGCCCGGTTCGATGTCGACGCTGATTTCGTCGCCATTCTTCATGCCGTAGAAAAACTGCGGCGTCGGCAGCACGTCGACGCCACCCCAAGCCGATTGATTGCGCGCGAACTTCGAATAGACCTCGGGGTACATCAGGTAGCACATGAGGTCGCTGGAAGTCGGTTTGTGGCCGAGCTTTTTTTCTACTGTCGCGGCTACCTGTCTCATGTCGGCGGGAACCATGCGTTCGCTGGCACGGCCCTTTTGCGGCTTGGCGCCTTTGAGAATCACCTGCGAGATCTTTTTCGGCCAGCCACCGGCGGGTTCGCCGAGTGAGCCTTGGAACATTTCCACGACGGAGTTCGGGATGTTCACCGAGTGATTGGGGCCCATGTTGAGGAACTCGTCGAGCGTCATGCCATGTGAAATGAGGAAGAGGGCCATGTCGCCGACGACCTTGCTCGACGGCGTGACCTTCACGATGTCGCCGAAGGCCATATTGACGCCGGCATACATGCGGGCGATCTCAGGCCAACGTTCACCGAGGCCCATGGATTCTGCTTGCGCCTTGAGGTTTGTGTACTGGCCGCCGGGCATTTCGTGGAGATAGACCTCGGCGGTTCCGGACTTGGGCGCTTCGTCGAAGGGCGCGTACCAGGCGCGGACGGTTTCCCAGTAGTCCGCGCACTTCTGGAGCGCGACGGGATCGAGGCCGGTGGCGCGAGGCGTGTTCTCGAAGGCGGCGACGATGGAGTTGAGATTGGGCTGCGACGTGGTGCCGGACATCGAAGAGATGGCGCAGTCGACGGCATCAACGCCTGAGGCGGAAGCCTGCACGTAGCTGGCAGAGGCGATGCCAGAAGTGTCGTGGGTGTGGAAGTGGATGGGAAGGCCGGTCGCTTCGCGGAGAGCCTTGACGAGGCGCGCTGCGGCGAAGGGCTTCAACAGGCCCGCCATGTCTTTGATGGCCAGAATGTGCGCGCCCATGCGCTCCAACTCCAGCGCCATTTTGACGTAGTAGGTAAGCGGGTACTTGTCCCGCTTGGGATCGAGAATGTCGCCGGTGTAGCAGACGGCGGCCTCGCAGACGCGGTTGGTCTTGCGGACGGCGTCCATCGGCACCTTCATGTTGGGCAGCCAGTTCAGCGAGTCGAAGACGCGGAAAATATCGATGCCCTGAGCGGCCGACTCGGTGATGAACTCGCGAACGACATTGTCGGGATAGGCGGTGTAGCCGACGGCGTTGGACGCACGGAGTAACATCTGGAAGCAGATATTGGGAATCGCTTCGCGCAGCTTGCGGAGGCGCTCGAAGGGGTCCTCATGGAGGAAGCGCATGGCGACATCGAACGTTGCGCCGCCCCACATTTCGAGGCTGAACAACTGCGAGAGATGTTGTGCGACGTAAGGCGCGATGGCAAGCATGTCATAGGTGCGCATGCGCGTTGCCATCAGCGATTGGTGGGCGTCGCGGAAGGTGGTGTCGGTGAGGAGCAGGCGCTTTTCGGAGCGCATCCATTCCGCCAGGGCCTCGGGACCTTTTTCGAGGAGGAGGTTGCGCGTGCCGCGCGGCGGACCGGCCGGGAGGATGTCGAACTCAGGGATGGGCGCCTTGCGGAACTGCGCGGGCGCAGGCTTGCCCGCTACTTCGGGATTGCCGTTGACGCTCACTTCGGCAATATAGGTCAGCAGTTTTGTCGCACGGTCGCGGCGAGCCTTGAAGCGGAACAGTTGTGAATTTTCGTCGAGGAAACGTGTCGTGACATTGCCTGAAATGAATGTGGGATCGTTGACGACGTTTTCGAGGAACGGAATGTTCGTTTTGACGCCCCGGATGCGGAACTCGCGAAGGGCACGGTCCATGCGTTGGCAGGCCTGCGGAAAGTTGCGGCCCCAGGCGGTTATCTTCACGAGCAACGAGTCGTAATAAGGCGTGATGACGGCGCCGCCATACGCGCTCGCCCCATCGAGGCGGATGCCAAAGCCCGCGGGCGAACGATAGGTGTGAATTTTGCCGTAGTCGGGAACGAAATTATTAGCGGGGTCCTCGGTGGTGATGCGGCATTGCAGCGCGTGTCCGTGGAGCGTGACCGACTCCTGGGAGGGAATGTTGATTTCCACGCCGTCGAGGCGCTCGCCGCACGCGATCAGGATCTGCGTGCGGACGATGTCGATGCCAGTAACAACCTCGGTGACCGTGTGCTCGACTTGCACGCGTGGGTTCACTTCGATGAAAAACCACTCGTTGGTGCCGGAGTCGAGAAGGAATTCGACGGTGCCCGCGCCGTAATAGTTCGCGGCTTTGCACAAGCGCACGGCGGCGGAGGTAATCTGGTCGCGCAGCCCGGGCGCGAGCGAAACGGCGGGGGCAACCTCGACCACCTTCTGGTGACGACGCTGCACAGAGCAATCGCGCTCATAAAGGTGAAGGATGTTGCCGTGGCGGTCGCCGAGGACTTGGACTTCGATGTGACGCGGACGGCGGATGAACCGTTCGAGGAAAACGGCTCCGTTACCAAACGCAGCGGCTGCTTCGGCGGTAGCCTCTTCGAGGAACTGCTTCAACTGAGCGGGTTTGTCGACGACGCGCATGCCGCGTCCGCCGCCACCAAAAGCCGCCTTAATGATCAACGGGAAGCCGATGCGCTGGGCGGCCTTTTCGGCATCGCCAATCTTCACGACGGGGCGTTCGGTGCCGGGGATCACCGGGATTCCGGCCTTTTCAGCGAGGCGGCGTGCGGCGGTCTTATCACCGAGGAGATCGAGGATTTCGGCGGAAGGTCCGATGAACGTGATGCCCGCGGCTTCACAGGCGCGGGGGAGCGCGGGATTTTCCGAGAGGAAGCCATAGCCGGGATGGATGAAGTCAACGCCCTTGTCTTTCGCGAGCGCGACGATGCCTTCGACATCGAGATAAGCCTGGACGGGGCCCAATGCTTTTCGGCCGCCGGAACCGTCGCCAATGAGAAAGGCTTCGTCGGCTTTGAAGCGGTGGAGGCTGAGGCGATCTTCCTGCGAGTAGACGGCGACCGTACGCAGTCCAAGCTCATTGGCGGCACGGAAGATACGGATAGCGATTTCGCCCCGATTGAGGGCAAGGAGCTTCTTCATTGGCTTCTACGGGGAGAACTTCAGGCTACCACGCAGGGCACCGCCCCTCTAGCCACGACCAGGCCGCGAGAGGCTTCGGCGGATTACCACGGCCCAGGCCGCGAGGGGCGATAGTGGTATCCGCAGTCAGGGGTGGAAGGAATTTTTGCTTCGGGTCGATGTCTACATTTCGCTCTAACTGCCGTGGATTCATTGTTTCGGCCGTCAAGTGGGTGCAAAGGCCTCTGAGGGGAGGATAGTCCAGAGACGAAAGAGAATGATGGTGGTTTGACGGCAAGTTATTGATAGTGCGGGGCGAGGATCGAAATCAATCAACTGTGAACGGCGAAACTTTCACGCCGTACCACTCCGCGGCGGAGCCGCCCAATACGGATTCGCGAAAAGCCTCCGCGCGCGGTCCCATTGACTGCGTGAAACAGGACATCGATTCCTTCCATGTGGCATTGGCCATGCAGACGGGCCAATCGCTACCGTACATCGCTCGGCCTTCGCCGAAGAGCCGTAACGCCAGCGTGATCCAGGGCTTGTAATGTTCCACGCGCCAGCCTACGCTCGCCGGTCCCCAACCATCGGGATCACCGGGCGGCGCGTTGTTCAGCAGGCCGTTGATTTTCAATCGAACATTCGCACAGGCGGCCAATTCGGTCATTCCTGATTCCCACGGAGCATCCACCGACCCGCCGTAGCGTGGGCCGCCCATGCGCACTATGCTGATTCGAGCGCTTTGATTCCCGGCCGCGAACTTTGCCACCGCACTCAACGACAACATTTCCGCTGAAACGTCGGCAACCAGCCGCCTCGCGGTGGCCTCGTGCACCGCTTCCGCATTGGGCCAGCGAGCTTCGATGCCCACGAGCAGGGGATGATCGGGCGCGCCCGGCACACCCACCACACCAAGAATCCAATCCGTGCGCGACGCTACTTCGAGATGCCGCTCCGTTTCCTCGCGCGTGTACTCCCACGGGCACAGCAGCCCGCCCTCGAAGCGATTCCTGTGGAGAATCCGCCACAACGCTTCGGGTTCGCGATCACCCAGTACCACACTCGCGTCGAGTCTCACTCTTCCAGCTTCCTGGAACGACGTGCGTTCGCGCAACGTATGCTGGAGAGGAATGGGTACCGCACCTGCCGTTGAGGCACGCGACTTGGTTAAGGTTTATCGAACCGCATGGCGCCGCCGTGAGATTCGCGCTCTGGACGGAGTATCGTTTTCGGTCGAGCCCGGTACGACGTTCGGATTGCTTGGGCCCAACGGAGCGGGCAAGACAACCTTCGTGAAGACTTTACTCTCTTCAGTTCATCCGACCGCAGGGACGACGAGAGTGTTCGGCGTCGACTCACGGACGCCGGAAGCACGACGCCCGATCGGCTACCTGCCGGAGAACCACCGCTTCCCTACCTACTTCACCGGTGCCGGCATGCTCGACCTGTACGGTTCGCTTTCTGGCATGGACTCGCGCGAGCGCAAGCGCCGCATTCCGGAGTTGCTCGATCTCGTTGGGCTGGCGCAATGGGCGGACGTCCGCATTGGCAAGTACTCGAAGGGAATGCTACAGCGCGTTGGCCTCGCCCAGGCGCTCATACACAGACCGCGCTTGCTCATACTCGATGAGCCAACCGATGGCGTCGATCCAGTGGGCCGCATTCATATCCGCAAGATCCTGCAGGGGCTGGAAGGCACGGGCGTGACCATCTTCCTCAACTCGCACATGTTGAGCGAAGTGGAGTTGTTCTGCCGGGACGTCGCCATCATGCACAAGGGCAAAGTTGCGCTTTCAGGCTCCGTACGCGAGCTGACCAGCGACAAAGGGTACCGCTTGACGATTCCCGCCGAGGCGCCCATGCTGCCCGAGGGCTTGCGCGCCAAGCTCGAATCCACGTCCGCGCACACGGGCGCCAGGAACGGCGTCGCTTCATATCACTTCACGACACGCGACGCCGCCAATCAGGCGATTGATGCCTGCCGCGAGGCGCGGCATCCCGTGGAAGCGCTCGAGCCCACGCGCAGTACGCTGGAAGAGTTGTTCATCCGAACCGTCGATTCGTCCACCACGGCGGGGGAAAGGTAGTCCATGTCCTCATTCGCACTTACCACGGGCGCGCTCGTGCGCGACACACTGCGAGAGGCCATGGCCCGCAAGATCTTTTGGGGCCTGTTCGGCCTTTCCTCGGCGATGATCCTGTTCTTCCTCTTTCTCTTAAAGATCGACATAGTGGAAGGCGCCGTGGCGTCGGTCTCCTTATTCGGAGGCGAAAGCCGCGAGATGAGCGTCGAACGCATCGTGCAAGGGTTCTACGGAGGCATTGCCGCGTTCCTCTACAGCTTCGGAATGTTCCTTGCCGTGTTCGCCAGTTCCGGCTTGACGCCCAGTTTGCTCGAGCCGGGACGCATCGAACTGCTGCTTTCAAAGCCTGTTTCGCGTCCTCACCTGCTGCTTGGCCGCTATTTGGGAAACCTGCTCGTCGTTTCAGCGAACATTGTGTGGCTGGTGGTGGGCGTGTGGCTGATTCTGGGCTGGAAGGCGGGTATTTGGAGGCCAAACTTTCTCGTCACGATGGCGAGCACGATTTTCCTGTTCGCTGTGCTTCTGACAGTCGTTTTTCTCATTGGCGTGCTGTGGGAAAGCTCGGCCTTGGCCACGATGGTGCCCGTGGCGCTGATGATCGTCAGCCCCATTCTGGCGCAAGAGAGGACGATGGTGAAGCTGTTGAGCTCGGAATGGTCGCGCCAGTTGTGGAAGACGCTTTACGCCATCCTGCCCAAGGTGTTCGACCTCGGCCGGATGACGATGGACCACGTGCGGCAGCGTCCCGTGGAAAGCTGGTATCCAGTATGGAGCTCCGGACTGTTTGGGATTTGCATGCTCGCGCTGGCGATTTGGGTGTTCACGCGGAGAGACTTCTGATGATTCGATCACTCATGACGGCCATGCTGGCTGCATTGCTGCTGATCAGCGTAGGCTGCGAACGCAAGGCCGCCGCTCCACCGCTGGGAATCGACGCGCGTCTTGCGGCAATGGTGCCGCGCGAGGCCACCGTGCTCGCCGGATTCCGAATGGACCGAATTCGCAAGAGTCCGCTCTACGAGAAATACTTCAAGAACCGCATCCCGGTTGGCAGTGATACAGCCAAAGAGATGATGCAGTTTCAGGAGCAGATCGATGAGGTCGTGGCCGCGGTCACCGGCAAGGATACGCTCGTGCTGGCGCGCGGCCGGTTGGATCGTGCGGCGATCGAAACCCGGCTGCGCTCCGGTAAGGTCCCCGAGACGTCAATTGCGGGCCGCCAAGGCTTCGTTAGGAACAACATCGCGCTGGTACTGCTCGATGGCAGCGTGGCCGTTGCCGGCCCCCGAGCGCAAGTCGAAGACGCTCTCTCGCGCGCCAATAAGATTGTCGCGCTCCCCGCGCGCTTCTTTCAGCCTTCGAAGACAATCCCCGCCGAAAGCAGCATGTGGGTGATCAGTGTCGGCCGGCTGCCTTCGTTTGACGTGCCAGATCGCAGCAATCTGGCGAACCTGCCACGCGTATTGGCAAATGTAGAAACGGGCACAGCGAGTGCCGATCTGAGCGCGGGTATACGAATATCGGCGGCCGCCACGTGCACTACCGACGAGGACGCCAAGCAGATTCAGACACTGTTTCGAGGCCTTATCGGCATGGCGCGTTTGTCGACACCGAACGACAAACCGGAGTTGTTGAAAGTATTTGACCGGATAGAGTTGAAACAGGCCGGGCGCAACGTAGAAATCAACGCAAATCTCCCGGTGGACGTAATCGAAACCGTCTCCGGCGCCTTTGGCATCCGCCGTCCGCTCTAGGTTTTCGGCGGTGGGATGGCGCTTCCCAGGTTCATGCTGCCGCCACCCTCGCTCACATAGTTGCGGTTCCAGCCGGGGATCTCTACCGTGACGTCGCCGGACATTACCGCCTGGCAGCCGAGGCGCGAATGAAGGGTCAAACCAGGCGCCATGTCCAGGCGGTCGGCCTCGTCGTCCTCCATCGGAGTCAGGTTTTCGTCGCCCGATTTCACGATCACGTGGCAGGTAGTACAGGCACAACTTCCGCCGCAGGCATGCTCCAAATGGGCGTTATTACTTAGGCAGACATCCAGAATCGAATGCTTCTTACCGTGCTCAGAAAACGGCATCGTCGCGGGATCGAACTCGATGACGCGGTTTTCGGGCAGAAGAGTGAGCTTGATGGTTGCCACGTCTTCAGGATAGCAACTTACTTACTCCAAAATACTCAATCACCCCTATTTTGATCGAGATTGCAATGTTATACTGGAGCGGGCATGGAAACGAGCTCGCGCAGCTTAGCTAAAGCGATCAGCTACCGCTTCTTCGGGTCGCTTTCCACGGGTGCATTGGTGTATTTCTTCACTGGATCGGCGAAGGTCTCAGTGGGTGCCGGCATTCTGGACTCTTTGATCAAGATCGTCCTCTTCTTCCTCCATGAGCGCGTCTGGCAGCGCATTTCCTACGGCCGGTCGAAGGCCCCGGAATACGAAATCTAGTCCCCCTTGCGTTGTTCGACGGAGTGTGATGAGCTTTCGAGTATGAAGAAAGCATTCTCTTTGCTCGCCCTGATCGTGACCTCGACAGCGTTACTCCTGGCGGCGGACGTCGATGGGAAATGGTCGGCGACACAGACGTTTGGAGATCGAACCATCGAAAGCACCATGACGTTCAAAGCCGACGGGACAAAGTTGACCGGCACGGTTTCCGGGCGCCGCGGTGACACTGAGATTCAGGACGGAAAGATCGAAGGCGACAACATCAGCTTTACGGTGAAACGGCAAACTCAAAAGGGAGACTTCACCAGTAATTACAAAGGCAAGGTGATGGGCGACGAGATCAAGTTCACCATGTCGATGGGCGATCGCAATTCCGAGTTCACCGCCAAGCGCGTGAAATAGTCCCGCACGCTCACTCGAACAATTTGACGATGGATTGGGCCAGTTCGGCTCCGAAGCGAAGTCTGTCTTCGATGGCCGGATACCGTCCCAGTTTTTCATTGAACTGCACCCGCTGCTCCATTCCGAACGCAGGCACTTTGCGCTCATACCACAGGCCCTGGCTGACATTCATCCGCCCCGGCTTGCCCTCAGTCGTCGAAGCGGCCATTACGGAATACGGCCGCGAAGGGTGGAAGCTCGTGCCACCCTTCAGCAGAGCAAACCACCGTTCGCCCATCGGCAGCGGGGGACCGTCGAGATACTCGGCGGTC
>DASRHX010001172.1:0-2958 GCA_035650295.1 Bryobacteraceae bacterium
CTTCCGGACGTCCCAGGAGTTCGCTCTGATACCAATTTCATCCGCAAAGAGGGCAGCGCAGTTTAACCTAAGTCCGCTCGACGTGTTAGGCTGGCCCAGCAGCATAGGCGTTTCCCCGTGACGTCGGCGGGCGAGGACATACGGCATGATCTACATGGTTGAGATGGCGCTGCTCGAAACCGCGCGCCGCGCCGAGTGGGACGCCTGGTACGTCACCCACCAGCATCGGCTGCTGTCCATCCCGGGATTCCGCGCCAGTCAGCGCTTCGAGGCGCTCCACACGGTGGAATCACCCTTCGTGGCGTTACACGAGGTCGACTCGTCCGAGATCTTCGCCAGCCCTCTCTATCGCGCGAAAGGAGGACCGAGCAACACGGGCGAGTGGCAAGCAAAGATGGGCCACTGGCACCGCAACCTGTTCGGCGGGGACCACACCCCGGATGTGCCCATGGACGCACGTCTGGTGGTCGTCGAGGAGGGTGGCGGCCCGGCGTTGCCGGACCACGTGTCGGTGCGGTGGATGGAGGCAGTCGGGCTGGATTGCAGCGTGCCACGGCGCGGGCTCGCGGTGATGCCGCCCGCGACGGCGGACCGGCTCGTCGGCACGCCGGGCATCCGCGTGCTGAAACCGATCGGCGCGCGCCTCCGGGGCAAAGGCTGACGCGGGCAAAGGACACGCGATGGAGGGGATCGTCAAGGTGGTAAACCGGAGTCCCTCACACACTCTGAGGGCTTCTTCCGGGTCTGGCATAACAATCATACATCTTAGATTGGGAGAAAAAGGGCCATTCTGAAATATTGGATCTTTCACGGATCTTCTCATTCTCAATTTTCGTTCCAGGCTCATTCTCACCTCTGATCTAGCGCTAGCTCAACGCCTGAAACGACTCGAAGACTTGAATCGCTCAGCTGAACGGTTTGAACGATAATCTCAGCGCGCCGGCTCACCCCGTTCCACGGCGAGTTTATTCTTATTCCAGTCGAGCATTCCGCCTTTGAGGTTAGAGACATGCTCAAAGCCGAGGCCGGTCAAGATGGCGGCCGCGGTTGTGCTACGGACGCCGGCGCGGCAAACCACGATGATGTGGGTGTCTTTATGTTTCTCCAATTCTTCCGCGCGAGCGGTTAAGTCTTTCAAAGGAATGAGAAGGCTGCCGGAGATATGTCCAAGCTCGCCCGTATATTCCTCGGGTTCGCGAACGTCGAGGATGATCGGGCCAGTGGAGCTTTCATTCAGCAATTGCACTTGGTTTGAGCTGAGTTGGCGGACTTGGTTGAGTTCAGCTAACGTAGGATAGCGAAGCCGGTCGTCGTCCACGGCCGACTGATTCGGCTGGAGCACCTCTTGAATGTTGTCCGGCAGCGGCAATCCGAGGTGGCCCATCAGATCTATATATTGTTCCCGGGTGCGCCCCACAACGCGAGGGTTGAGACGTTTTTCGTCGCCGATGGTGGAGCGCCGATTGCCGCGATAGTCGTGCGCCGGAAAGACCAGCGTCTCATCAGGAAGCGCGAAGAGCTTTTGCGTAATCGCGTCGAATTGTTCGCCGGCATCGCCGCCGGCAAAGTCACACCGGCCGGTACCGCGAATGAGCAGTGTGTCGCCAGTCAGCACCCGGTCTTCTGTGAAGAGGCTGATTCCGTCGGGCGTGTGGCCGGGAGTGTAGAGAACTTTCAAGCGCAGATCGCCGACAGGAATTTCGTCGCCATCGTCCACGTGGACGTTCACATGAGGCGCAGGCGACTTGGAGTGCATGATGACTTTCACTCCGATAAGTTCTTTAAGGTCGTTGCTGGCGCTGCGGTGATCCGCATGCGTGTGGGTGTCGATGACCGCTTCAAGTCGAAGCCCTTGATAGGCGAGAAGCGCAAGATAACGGTCAACCTTCTCGCGAACCGGATCGACCAAAACCGCCACGTGTTCCTTTTCGCTGCCAATCAGGTAGGTCTTGCATTTGCCGCGGTTGAGTTCACGGAACAGCATCGAAACCTCCCAACTCACTTCGTTCCTTGTTTAATTCGTTCAAATCGTCTGATGGTTTAAACTGCTTGAGCTTTTGAACCCACCCCGGATCCAGTCATCCCCAAGCTCTGCGCGCGATCTTGGTGACCAGTTCGAGCTTGCGGCGCATGTCGTCCCAAGAAAGGAGATTCCCCGAAGCCGCGGAAGCGAAGCCGCATTGCGTGCTGAGGGCGAGGTTTTCCATCGGCACGTATTTGGAAGCCTGCTCGATGCGGCGCAGCAATTCGTCTTCCGATTCCAGTTGTGGCTCTTTGGTCGTGATCAAGCCAAGGACGACAGTCTTGCCCCTGGGCACAAAGCGCAGCGGCTCGAAGCCGCCGGCGCGCTCGGTGTCAAATTCCATCAGATATCGGTCCATCTTGAGCGAGCCAAAGGCCTTCTCCGCGATGGGCTCGTAGCTCCCCTCCGCTCCCCAGGCGCTGCGCTTGTTACCCCGGCAGAAATGAATGCCGATCGCCACTTCAGGCCGCCGCTTGAGGTCTTGAATCATCGCATTGTCCGCGGCGATGGCCGCATCCAACGCTTCGAGGGGATCGATGCCGCTCCCCTTCAATGATTCACGGCGCTTCGGGTCGAAGAAAGTGGAGTAAGACGGCGCGTCCAATTGAACGTAGGAAGCGCCTTCGTCGATCAACGCCTGGACCTCGTCGCGCATGATCATCGCGACATCCTGAAGCATGTCGTGAATGGTTGGATAAACCTTGTCGCTTACCCCGGGTTTGTACCGGCTTATGGCGTGTTGCGTCGCGGCCGGCGTGCAGACTTTGAAAGGGCCCGGCGCATGCTGTTTCAAAAACGGCGCCTCGCCTGGAGTGAAGCGGGCTTTTTTCCGCAGCTTATCGCCGACGATGAGCTGGAGATTGCCTTCTTTTGACTCCTTCGCCAACTCACTGCCGGCGCCGCGCCATTCGAAGCTCACTGTCGTCCTGCCCGGG
>DASRHX010001173.1:0-6973 GCA_035650295.1 Bryobacteraceae bacterium
CAACACCCTATGTCCTCTCCCGTTAAGAAGTGCATAATGAAAATTGGCAACTTTCCCAATTGAAAGGAGCTCGCCCTGTTGCCTGCATCCGTATTTCTGTTAGCCCAAGTCAATTCGTGGGACCTCATTTTGCAGGCCGAACCGGTCCCCATGGCCGTGATGGCGCTGCTGCTACTTATATCCATTCTCTCCTGGGGCATCATCTTTTCCAAGTTCGGCATGTTCCGCTCGGCTCGCGTAGGCAACCACAGCTTCTTGCGCGCGTTTCGCCGCGCCGCGGGAATGGAAGCCGTGGCATTGGCCGCAGAGCAGTTCAAATCCGCCCCGCTGGTGGCCGTCTTCGATTTCGGCTATGAAGAGGTGGAGCGCCAGGTGAAGGCGCGCGGCACCTTGAACAATAAGCTGGCCATCGAGCGCGCGCTGCAGTTGGGCGTGAGCGAAGAACTGGCCCACTTGGAACGAAACATGAATTGGCTGGCGACAACGGCGGCCATCTCGCCGTTCATTGGTTTGTTCGGCACGGTATGGGGCATTATCGACGCCTTTACGGCGTTGGGCCTGGCCGGTTCGGCAAGTCTCCGCGCAGTGGCGCCGGGCATCTCCGAAGCTCTCTTCACGACGGCACTTGGACTGGCTGCGGCCATTCCCGCTGCCATTGCCTACAATTATTTTGCACACTTGTTAAAGGAACAAGGTGCGCGCATGGACGATTTCTCGCTCGAGTTTCTGAATCTCGCCGAGCGCCAGTTCGAGGATTAACGCATGGGAATTTCGCTGGGCTCCCAAATGGGCAATGGGCGGCGCGGACGGCGCGGCGGCTTGCCTCCGATGGCGGAGATCAACATCATCCCATTGGTGGACGTCGTGCTCGTACTGCTCATCATCTTCATGCTCACGGCGCACGTGATGGAGTTCGGCCTCGAAGTGGACGTGCCGAAGGTGAGAGAGGTACGGAGCTCGGCCAAGGAATTGCCGGTGGTCACCGTGACGAAGGAAGGCGAAATCCAACTCAACGAAAAGCCAGTAAATTTCAACCTGCTGGGCGACGAGGTGCGGCGTCGATTCCCGAACGAGACGGCTGTCTATGTGCGCGCCGACAAGGGTGCCGTGTGGGAAGTATTGGCGCAAGTGGTGAGCGAGCTGGGCGAGAAGAAGCTCCAAGTGCAGATGGTGACGCAGCCAGTCGACGTATCAGCACGCCGGTAGGAGATCAGGAAGGACGATGTCAGTCCGCCGCGACATTCTGGACGAACGCGAAGGGATGAAGCGCCCATTCACGGGCTCGCTGCTGTTGCATGCCGCCGTATTTCTTTCGGCTGCGGCTTATAACTGGTTGGAAGGCCGGCCGCGCGATTCGTTCGGAGATCCGAATGCCCTGGGCGGGGCCTCGACAGTCATTACGCCTGTCGCAAAAATTCCCCTTCCTCCGAAGAGCGGCATGGTGAACCCGGTTGCTAACGATACGGAATCGCAGGCGCCCGCCGCTCCCAAGCCCGAGCCGAAAACGCAACGCGACGACCGCGCGGCGATCGAACTTGCGACAAAGAAGAAGCTGGAGGAAGCCAAGAAGAAGAACCGGCCGGCCACGAAAACGTATCAGGATCCACTGGCCCAGCGGCCGAACCAAATCTATTCAGAAAGCGGCCGGCAGACCGTATCCCCGAACTACGACCTGAACAGCAGCGGTAGCGGTGTGGGCATCGGCCAGGGCAATCCGTTCGGAAACCGCTTCGGCTACTATGCCAACATCATTCGCGAGCGCGTGGCACAGGCGTGGAAGCCGAGCCAGCAAGACCCGCGCGCCCGTGCGGCGCCGCCAGTGATTCTAACGTTTTCCATTTACCGTGACGGGCGTGCCGGCGACATCAAGGTCATACAGAGCTCGGGGAATCCGACGCTGGACTATTCCGCGCAGCGGGCAATTCTCGAAGCCAGTCCATTTCCTCCTCTGCCGCAGGGGTTCGAACGTAACGCCGCAACCATTGAATTTCAATTCCAACTGAAACGATGAACAAGAAACACATATTCCTCATCCTCGCCGCGCTGTGCGCAGCGGTGGTCACGCTGGTGGCGCAGACCGACATGGTGTTGCGCATTATGAAGTCGGGCGAGCTTGCCGTGATCGCCGTGCCCGATTTCCGCGGCTCCGGCGAAGCGCAACAGTTCATGGGCACCTTCAACGCCACTTTGTTTCAAGACCTGCAGGACTCCGGCAACTTCCGCATGGCGCCGAAGTCGATGTACCCATTGCAGGTTCCGCAGCGCGCGCAGGACTGGCGTCCGCCCACGGGCACGCCTCCGCGCAGCCAGGGACCATGGCTCACCGACTGGAGCAATCCGCCGGTCAGCGCGAATTACCTGCCTATCGGCTACACGGGCGTGCAGAACGGCCAGATGGTTCTCTTCGGCTTCTTCTATAACGTCACGCAACCCGACTTGGCCAATGCGCAGGTGTTCAACAAGCTCTACCTCGCGCCGCTCACCGAAGAAGGCTCGCGCAAACTCGCGCACGACTTCGCGGCCGACATTCTGTCGCGGCTCGGCGTGCAGACGTTAGCTGGTTCGAAGATCTATTTCACGTCGACGCGCGGCGGCGGCAAAGAGATATGGGGGATGGATCATGACGGTGCCAACCAGAAGCAAGTGACGCGCCTCGGGTCGACGACGAGCTTCGCCTCAGCCTCCGCTGATGGTACGCGGCTTGCATTTACGACGTTCGCCAAGGGCAACCCATCGATCATGATTTACTCGCTCGAAACGATGCGCCAGCTGCCGTTCTACAATCAACGCGCCTCACTGAACGCTACGCCGTCATTCTCACCCGACGGCAAACAGGTGATTTTCAGCTCCACGGCAGCCGGCGGCGCGGCGCAGCTTTATACATGTAACGTCGATGGTGCGGGTCTCAAGCGCGTTACATTTTCCAACGCGATCGATATCGAGCCTAAATTCAATCCGAAGAATCCACGCGAGATGGTGTTCGTTTCCGGGCGGGGCGGGCCGCCGCAAATTTATAAGATGAACATCGACGGAACCGATATCGTCCGGCTCACCTCGGGTGAAGGCGACGCGGTGAATCCGTCGTGGCACCCTGACGGCCAATTCATTGCTTTTAGCTGGACGAGAGGTTTTGCTCCAGGGAATTACAACTTGTTTATAATGGACGTTGCCACCAAAGAAATCACGCAGTTAACGCATGGCGCGGGTCGTAATGAGAACCCGAGTTGGGCGCCCGACGGACGTCATCTTGTGTTTTCGTCCAATCGAAGCGGCTCAACTCAGGTTTGGACGATGCTGGCGGACGGGAAGCAAACTCGCCAGTTAACCACGCAGGGGCGGAACGAAAACCCCGTGTGGAGCAAATAGGGTTTGTGTGTAGCGCTCCGTTTCGGGCAGGGTTGTCCCGGGAATGTTAAGCGCTCAGGTGAGAGAGAAGAATTCGGAACTGGTTTCCGGGAGGGATTGCTTAGAAATGATACGGACGAAGAAGTTTACTTGGTTGATCCTGGCTTGCATCCTGGTCGCGTTTGCGGCCGGTTGTAAGAAGAAGCCGCCGCCGGCGCCCCCGCCGCCCCCGCCGCCGCCTGCACCGAAGGCGGAAGTAGCTCCAGCTAAGCCGGTGGTGAGCACGTTCAGCGCCCAGCCCAGCTCAATTCAGCGGGGCCAGAGCTCCACCCTGCGGTGGAACGTCAGTGGTGCGGATTCGGTTTCCATCGACAACGGCATCGGAGTTGTCTCGGCCAGCGGCACCCGTTCGGTTTCGCCGTCCAGTTCGACGACGTACACTTTAACGGCGCGCAATGCCGGTGGCGCGACCACGTCCCAGGCGAGCGTGTCGGTGAGCGACCCGCCGCCACCTCCGCCTCCGCCTGTTCAGCCCAAGGCTACAGTTTCGCTCGATGAGCGACTACGCACCGAAGTTGCCGACATCTACTTCGACTACGACAAGTACGACGTGCGCGAAGACGCCCGCTCGGTGCTGTCGCGCAACTCCGACGCGCTGAAACGGATTCTCGCAGACTTCCCGAACGCATCGATCAGCGTGGAAGGCCATTGCGACGAGCGCGGCTCGGCCGAATATAACCTCGGCCTGGGTGACCGGCGTTCGACGTCGGCCAAGGAGTTCCTGACGCAGCTCGGCGTCGCCGGCGACCGTCTGCGCACGATCAGCTTCGGCAAAGAGAAGCCGCAGTGCAGCGACGCCAACGAGGATTGCTACCAGAAGAACCGCCGCGTGCACTTCTCGGCGGGGCAATAAATAATCGCCCGCAAACCCAATGCGGCATGGCGCGCTCTGCTGGCAAAGAGAGCACGCTATGCCGTATTTTTGTTTTAGGAGAACCGTCATGCGTCTGACTCGTTTCGTGCTTGTGGCCGCATTGGCCCCATTGGTTGTATTCGCGCAGAGGAAAGAGGTCCAGGAGATGCAGCGCGACGTGCTGCTGATGCAGGACCAGGTGCGCACGCTCCAGCGCACGGTTGACGAGAAGATGTCCGCGCTCACCGTGCTGGTGCAGCAATCGCTCGACGCGGCCAACAAGGCCAACACGGCGGTCGCGCTCATGGAACGGCAGCTCGACGACCGGCTGAAGGGCCAGGAGAAGAGCGTGGCCGCGCCGGTGGCCGGACTGGGCGCCAAAGTGGACGCGCTCGCCGACGAATTCCGTTTCGTACGCGAGACGATCAACGAGTTGAACTCGAAGATGTCCAAACTGAATACGCAGATGGCCGATGTGTCGCAGACAGTGGCAACGATCCAAGCCCCGCCCGCGCCGCCTCCAGGCCCCGGTTCCGCCGGCGGTTCGTCCTCGGCCACGCCGCCTCCGGGAACGACGGCCGATTCGCTCTACCGTGCCGCCCTGCAAGACAAGGCAACGAGCAAGTACGATCTTGCGCTCCAGCAGTTCCTGGACTTTTTGCGCTGGTACGACAACACCGACCTGGCGCCGAACGCTCAGTTTCATATCGGCGACATCTACTACGCGCAAGGCAATTATGAGAAAGCGATCGAATCGTTCAATACGCAATTGGAGAAGTACCCGGAGAATGCCAACAAGAATGCTGATGCGCTGTTCATGAAAGGCCGCTCGCTGATGCAATTGGGCCGCCGCAGCGACGCCGCAACCGAGTACCGTGCGTTGATTCAGAAATACCCGCGCACAGAACCTGCCGACAAGGCCCGCGCCGAACTGAAGAACATGGGTCTCAGCGCCACGGCCCCTCCCGCCACGGGCCGTAAGAAGAAGTAGGAACGTCATGAAGCGTGCCACCGCCGTCCTGCTCGCCGCTGCCTGCTTGATGATGCTGGTGGCCGGCGAGTTTCCCAAGACGCTGAACGCTTTTCCCGGCACGACACCGAAGATTGACGGCGTTCTGTCGAAAGGGGAATGGGACGACGCAACCACATTCACCGGCGTTAGTGAATGGATCGCCCAGTTTTCACCCACCTACGACGACGGCGACCTGAGTCTCCGCGGCTGGGTGAAGCATGATGGCCGGCGCCTCTATTTCGCATTTGAAGTTCGCGACGACGTCCTGTATGGCATCGATACCGAGCGCTGGCTGCCGGAAGAAAACCCGAAGGCGCACGAGCTCACCCGCGAGGGCTTTCCCTGGTTCGGCGATGAGATGGAACTGCTGATCAATGCCTCGAACAAATGGGCGCACAACGACAATGCGGCGGGCAATGGTGCATCGTGGCAGATGGTGTGCAACCTCACGAAGTCGCGGCTGGGCGGCGTAGGCAAGGGCGGCATTCTGGAAGGCGAGCCAAGGCGTTCGGAGACGGCATGGAACACGTATCAGAAATGGATTGAGTCGCGCGCCATGGAAGCCGTGGCCCGTGTGGCCGATGGCAAATCGAAGCCACGGCGCTACGTGATCGAATGGGCCACGAATTTCGACCCGTGTCTCGAAGTGGAGCCGGGCAAGTTTTATTCGACGGCGCTGGGCGACCGCGCCATGGGGCTGAACATCGCCCTTGGAGACCTCGACGAGAAGGAGCGCGGCAAGGGTAACTTTGGCCACTTCCATCATGAGGACTGGTGGGCGGGCGCGAAGAATCTGCGCACGAACCTGCGGCAGTTTGGAACTTTATGGATCAGGACAGGCCCGCGATCGAATCCGCCGACGCGCTAGCCGCGCACATCGAACTGCCGCTGCTCGCGCCCGTGCTCAGCGAAGAGCAGGTGCATGCAGGACTGCTGGTGGCGCGCGAATTTTCGCTCGCCGCCGTGTGTGTCCGTCCCTGTGACGTCGACCTGTCTGTGCGCAGTCTTGCGAACAGCAAGGTCCGCGTTGTGGCGCCGGTCAGCTATCCCGATGGCAGCTCGACCACAAGCGTGAAGATTTACGAAGCCAAGGACCTGTTGCGCCGTGGCGCGCACGAGCTGGAAGTCGTGGTCAATCTTGGCATGATGTATTCGAGGCAGTTCGTGCGTGTGGAGTCCGAACTGAAGCAGCTTGCCGCGCTGTGCAGCGAGAAGGAAGCGAAACTTAAGGCCGTTTTTGAATTCCCAGTGCTGAATCACGAGTTGCGCGTGATTGCGTGCAAACTCGCGCGGAACACGGGATGCCACTACGTGGTGAACTCCACGGGACGCGTCCGCCAGGAGAATTTGCAAACTGAAATCCAACTTGCGCTCGACCGCCGGTTCGGCTATTTCGAAGTGAAGGCCGTTGGAATAGAGGAGACTCCCGAGGCAGTAGTGTCGCTGCTCCAACTGGGTGTGGGACGCCTCGCAATCCGCAAGCCCGAAGAGCTGATCGAAGCATTCCGCCGGAATCTGGAATCATCCCGGACGGCAGCACCCGATATCTCCACGACGATTCGTGTCAAGGCAAAGTAGAAAGTTCCGCTTTCGAGCAAAGTAGAACGTTCCGGTTTTGAGTGGCCGCTATCACCACCCGTGATATGTTCGACCGGCAGCGCCGGGGTCGCGCCTGGTGCTGTTGCCCAAAGCCGAGGCGACGG
>DASRHX010001174.1:0-3059 GCA_035650295.1 Bryobacteraceae bacterium
GGTATGTCACGCTGCTGCCGCCGGCAAATCCGATCGTGGATTCCTTCATCGGCGAGATGCGGCGGTTTGGCGTGGACACGAGCCATATTGTGCGCGCGCCGGGACGGTTCGGCATCTATTTCGTCGAGCCGGGAGCCAACCAGCGAGGTTCGAAAGTCGTCTATGACCGGGCCGGCAGTTCAATTTCGCTCGCCAAGCCGGGCGACGTGGATTGGAAAAAATCTTTCGCCGGTGCAGGCTGGTTCCACATCACGGGTATTACGCCCGCGCTGAGCCAATCGGCCGCGGATCTGGCGATTGAGAGCGTCAAGGAAGCCAAGGCTGCCGGCTTGACCGTGAGTATCGATTTGAATTTCCGCAAAAACCTGTGGAAGTATGGCAAGGCTGCCAAAGAGGTGATGCCGGAGTTGTTGAAAGATGCCGACGTCTGCATCGCCAACGAGGAAGACTGCCAGATGTCTCTCGGCATCGAGAGCAAGGCCGATGTGCATTCCGGCCAGCTGGAAAAGTCTCATTTCGAGGCGCTGAGCAACGATGTGCTGAAGGCTTACCCGAACTTGCAGTCAATCGCCATCACGCTTCGCGAATCCCACAGCGCATCGCACAACGGCTGGAGCGCTTGTTTGAACGACCGCAAGCACTTCTACCTGAGCAAACACTACGACATTACGCACATAGTGGACCGCGTCGGCGGTGGAGACTGCTTCGGCGGCGGTCTCATCCATGGCCTGCTGAATCTCTCAGGCCCCCAGGAGGCCCTTGAGTTCGCCGTGGCGGCATCGTGCCTGAAACACTCGATTCCCGGCGATTTTAACCGGTTCACGGCCGAAGAGGTGCACGCGCTGATCAAGGGCGGGGGGTCAGGGCGGGTCCAGCGGTAGCGCGCCGGATCGCCGAAACGCAGCGGAGCGTATAATCGTCGATGTAGCTATGCTTCGACGAAACGCCCTCGGTCTGCTCGCTTCCCCTCTGTTGGGCGGAGGGCTGTTGCGGGCACAGCAAGGGACACCCATCCCAGGCGACATTCGAGTTGCCGTGAACGAAGTAATCGTACCCGTGACGGTGACGGATGAGAAGGGCCGCTTTGTTTCCAACCTGGACAAAGAGGATTTCCGCGTTACGGAGGACGGCCGGCCGCAGACCATCAAGTTCTTCAGCCGGGAACGGAATCAGCCGGTAGTGGTGGGGTTCCTGATCGACATCAGTAACGCGAGCAGGCTGCATTGGAAAGTGTTTCAAGAGGCGGCAATCGATCTTGTACTGAATCTGATGCCGGGCGAACCCCAATATTCCGGTTACCTGGTGAGCTACGGTAACGAAGCCGAGATTCAGGCCAACACCAAGCAGGACCCGGAAAACATCGTCGATAAGATTCGCAAACTGAAGCCGGGCGGCGGGGCGGCGTTCTACGATGCGATCTACCTGGCCTGTACGCGGCGCGACCTCGTGAAGGGCGAGCCGATCGAGCCCAGGCGCATCATTGTGGTGATCGGCGACGGGCATGACACGGCGTCCAAGAAGTCGCTGCAAGAGGTGCTGGAACTGGCGCAACGCAACTTGGTGACGATCTATGGTGTAAGCACCGTCGCGTTTGGGTTCAACAGTGAGGGCGAGAAGAACCTGCTCAAATTGGCGGAGGATACGGGCGGGCGCGTGGAGTATCCGCTGAACAATCTGTACAAGGATGTGAGCGGATACTTGTCCACCCCATCCGATGAGGGCAACTACGCGCTCAAGGTGGGCACGGGCGGCTATGCGAGTGAGATCGCCAAGGGCATCTTCGGTTCGATCGCCAACGTTGCCGGTGAGATCACCACCCAGTACATCATGCGCTACATTCCCGAGAAAATGGATTCGACGAAGCAGTTCCACGAGATCAAAGTGGAGGTGCCGTCGTTACCGACGGTAAAGGTACGGCACAGAAGCGGCTATTATCCATTCGCACCTTAGCCGATAAGTGCGTTGAGGCCAATTGGGGCATATGCAGACAGGGACGGTTCTCGCGGCGCGTCAGGCCGACTTACGCTTGCTGGAACTAGCGCTTCCCGGGAAGGACACCGAAGTCTGCGGGGTCTTGCTGTTTGATCCCTCCGAGGAACGCCTGGGCGTTCGGTTGCGGCGCGATTGGGACGCGCTGACTAGCGACGAACACGACCTCGATGTGCTGGAATTGCTGGAAGAAGATCTGCGGCAAAAGGCCGCTGAGATAGGGAGCCGCGCGTTCCTCGACTACCTCGAAGACACATTGTCGAACACGATCCGCTTGAGCGAACCGGAAACGGTGCTGATGGGCGGGTTTACTTCGACGCTGAACCGGATGTACGAAAAGCACGTCCCAGCGACCGTGCGCAAGTATGAAACGCACCTGCCGTTATGGAGCGTGCGCGCGGCGGCGGGCGGCTATGGCGAGCAGCAGACAGCCGAGGTGGAAGACTGGATCGAGGTCCCGGCGGGAATGAAGCTCCGCAAAGATATGTTCGTCGCGCGCGTAGTGGGGCGATCGATGGAACCGGATATCCCGAGCGGTAGCCTGTGTCTGTTCCGGAAGTTCGGCGCGGGGTCGCGCAACGGAAGGCTTGTGCTTGTGGAAGACATGAGCGAGCCGGAGCACGGGGAGCGGTATACGATCAAACGTTACCGAAGCAAGAAGGTCGAAGGCGATGACGGGACGTGGGCTCACTCAGAGATCTGGATGGAGCCGCTGAATCCCGAATTTGAACCCTGGCAGTTGACCGAAGACAAGCCGGCGCGGGTTGTGGGCGAGTTCCTTTCTGTCCTAGACTGAACAATTCCTATGAAACTTGTCGTTTGGCCGCTCATCGACGCGGCCCGGTTGGAAAAGGTGCGTGTGGCGGCTCGGGAAATGCGCGTGGTGAACTGCGCGGAACCGGCCGATGCCGCGCGAGAGATGCCGGACTGCGACGGTTTTTTTGGCAAAATGACGCCGGAGCTGCTGGCGGCGGCCTCGCAATTGCGTTGGATACAATCGCCGACGGCGAGCCTGGAACACTACCTCTTCCCCGCCCTGATCGAGCACCCCTGCACGTTGACGAACATGC
>DASRHX010001175.1:0-3659 GCA_035650295.1 Bryobacteraceae bacterium
GACGAGTGAACCTTGGGATGCCATTCTCCGCATAGATGCGGAGAATAGGTGTTCTATTCGCCGCACGCCATTGCCTATCGCCGGTACATGTAGATCACGCCGCCTAGGGTGTCGCCGACCTTCATGGAGGTTGCAGGCGGCGCCACCTCTTTGTAAGTGCTATCGGCGAGTTTGGTGAATTTGCTGAAGCGGACGAGGCCGCCGGTGTGGCAGTCGACGCAGGCTTGTTTGGTTGCGGCGACCGGGCGGGCCTGAAGGGTCCAGCCGTTGAGTCGCGCGGTGTGAGAGGCGGCGCCCGATTCAAAGCGGAGCATGGCCTCCGCGGCGATGGGGTAGACGTCCTTCCAATCGGGCAGTTCGGCGCGCGGGGTGTTTTCGTTCAGGACGCCGGGGCCTTTGAGGGCGCGGTGGAGGAGCGCGCTTCGCGGTTCGGAGCTGACTGTTGAACCGAAAACATAGAGGCCCGTTTGCCAGCCCTCGTTTGTCCAGCGCTCGATGATCTCCACTTCCTGTTCGTTCTCCGGTTTGAAATCGACCTTTGCGCCGATGGGCGCGCGGAAGTGGTGACCGAGGGTGGGCCACATGACGATACGGCTCATGCCGAAGCCTTTGCCGTCGGAGAAGCGGCGGAGCATTTGGGAGTGGAACTCGTCGACGTCAGGAAGAGAGGTGGCTTCGGGCCAGCGTGCGGCGAGCAGGAGCAGGAGAGCGACTGGGATCATGGAACGGCCTCCGGGTGTGCAGACGCGTTGGAGGTCGATTGGTTAGAGGGGAAGCCGGAGTAGTGCTTCACAGCCGTGCGTACCGGTACGATTTTCGAGGGTGAGCGTGCCGCCGTGGGCTTCGGCGATCTGGCGGCAAAGGACAAGGCCGATGCCAGATCCGTGGGGTTTGGTGGTGAAGAAAGGGACGAACAGGTTGCCGGGGTTGGCGACGCCGGGACCAGAGTCGCGGATGAGGATGTCGAGGGTGTCGGAAGTGACGGTCCAGTAGACTTCAACCGGCGAGGCGTCTTCGAGGGAAGCCTCGGCGGCGTTGCGGAGGAGGTTGATTAGAAGTTGGCCGAGTTGGTCGGGGTCGGCGTTGATCTCGACGGGAGGGCCGGGGATCACGCGAACGGGCACGCGGGTTTCGAGGGCGGTAGCGCGGCGGATGGCGTCTTCGATGGAGGTCGCGGCCTTAGTGGGTTGCGGGAGGCGGGCGAGGCGGGCGTAGGCGTCGAGGAAGCGCGAGAGAGATTCGGCGCGGTTTTCGATGACGCCGAGGCCGGAGATGGCATCGGCGCGCCAGTCCGGGGGAAGCGGGTCGGTGGAGAGAAGTGTGCGGGTGCTGCCCGCCAGCGACTTGATGGGGGCGAGCGAGTTATTGAGCTCGTGGCCGAGGACGCGAACGAGGCGCTTCCAGGCTTGGAGTTCTTCTTCGCGCAGGCTGCGGGTGACGTCGGCAATCACGAGCAGGCGATGGGCGATGCCGCGCTCACGGAAGGTGCGCGTGCGCGAGACCCAGCGGCCGGATGCGCCGGGAAATGAGCGTTGAATGGTTTGTTCGAAATCAGAGGTGAGGGATTCGGCGAGGCCGAGAGCTTCCGCGGTGCGTCCGAGGAGACGCTCGGCGGGCTGGGCGAGGAGCCGTTCGCCGGCGCGGTTGACGAGACGCAGGCGCTGCTCGCGATCGAATGTGAAGATTGCCACGTCGATTTCGGCTACCACGGCGCGCAGGAGGGCGGAGGCTTCGATCGCGCCCAAGCGTTTTTCACGCAGGACTTCACCAAGCGTATTCACTTCGTGGATGACTTCGCCGAGTACGTCGCCGGAGCGCGTGCGCCGGGCGCGCATGGAGTAGTCTTCTTCGCGTACGGCTTCGAGAATGTTGGCGAGGGTTTGGAGCGGGCGAATGAGACGCTCGCGGAGCGCGGCGGCGCAGGCAACGCAGAAGCCCGCGGTGAGAATGGTGAGGGTCCATTTCGTGCGCGGCTCATAAGGCGAAAGCCAGAGGAGGGCGAGTCCGAGCGCAGCGAACGGCGCCGCTCCGAGAAAATAGAGCAGCGTGAGACGCGACTGAAGCGTAAGGCGCGGTTTGGGAATGGGCGGGCCTTCGCTCATAGCCCGTAGCGTTCCATTCGGCGATAGAGGGCGGCGCGGCTGAGACCGAGAGCGCGGGCGGCGTGGCTGACGTTGTTTTCGTGGCGGGCAAGGGCTTTTTGGACGAGGAGGCGTTCGACATCTTCGAGGCTCATCTCGTCGTAGGACGCGGTACCGTCGGCGCGGTTGGCTTTGAGGGCAAGGTCGGCGGCGCGGATGAGAGGGCCGGTAGACATGAGGACGGAGCGTTCAATGGAATGATCGAGCTCGCGCACATTGCCGGGCCATTGATGCGCGAGCAGGGCCTGGATCGCTTGCGGCTCGAAGCCGCGGATGTCTTTGCGGTAACGAGTGCAATGTTGCGCGAGAAAGTGAGCGGCAAGGGCGGGGATCTCGTCGCGGCGTTCACGGATGGGGGGGACATGAATTTCGACGGTGTTGAGGCGAAAGAGAAGATCTTCGCGGAAGCGTCCGGCGGCGGATTCGGCGCGTAACTCAGCGTTAGTGGCGCAGAGGATGCGAGCATTGACGCGGTGGGTGCGCGAGGATCCGACACGTTCAAACTCGCCGGTCTCGATCACGCGCAGGAGTCGTGCTTGCTGGGCGAGGCTGATGTTGGCGATTTCGTCGAGGAAGAGCGTGCCGCCGTCGGCCATTTCGAAGCGGCCGGTGCGGTCCGTACGGGCATCGGTGAACGCACCTTTGACGTGGCCGAACAATTCGCTCTCGAACAGGCTCTCCGTAAGGCCGCCCGTGTTGACGGTTACGAATGCGCGCGGCGAGCGGGGCGAGTGTTCGTGGAGGCTGCGCGCGACGACGCCTTTGCCGACGCCAGATTCGCCGGTGATGAGAACACTGGCATCGGAGGGTCCGACGCGGGCGATCATATCCAGCACGGGCTGCATTGCGCGCGCTTCGGAGAGCAGAGTGGACGATGCTTCGCCGCGCAACATGCGGTTTTCCGCTTCGAGGCGCTCGCCACGGCGGAGGGCGCGGGAAAGTTCAACCTGTGTGCGAAGAGTTGCCAGCAGGCGGGCGTTATCCCAGGGCTTCTGTACGAAGTCGCGCGCGCCGTGGCGCATCGCTTCGACGGCGAGATCGATGGAGCCCCAGGCGGTCATGACGATGACGGGAAGAGAGGCGGCGGTTTGCTGGAGGCGGGTGAGGAGATCGAGTCCTTCGGCGCCGGAAGTGGTGTCGCGAGCGTAGTTGAGATCGATCAGCGCAGCATCGAAGTCCTCACCCTGCACGGCGGCAAGCACCGCGGCAGGCGAAGAAGCGGTGTGTACGAGGTAGCCTTCCGGCTTGAGAAGAAGGCGGAGAGCTTCGAGGACGCCGGATTGGTCGTCGGCCACCAGGATGCGGGTAGCGGTGGTGGTCGGCATTATTCATAGGGTAGCGCCACGAGGGGAGCACTTATTAACTTCGTGTTCGGGTATCACTCGTATCGCAAAGCCACAAGCGGATCGACGCGCGTGGCGCGGCGGGCGGGGAGCCATGCGGCAATTGCGGCGACGGCAAGCAAGAGGGCAAGGACCGCGGCGTAGGTGACGGGATCGTGCGGCTGGATGCCATAAA
>DASRHX010001176.1:0-3871 GCA_035650295.1 Bryobacteraceae bacterium
TTCAAGGGCGAGGCGCTCGACAAGGTGGCCGACGTGCTCACCTGGGTCGTGCTTGTGGTGGCCCCCATTGTCGCCATAGGCATCTTTCTCATTATCCATATTCTCCCGGAGAAAATCGCCGAAAAGAAAGAGCACCCGCAGACCAAAGCGATCCAATGCCTTTGTCTTCTGTCCCTGGTGTTCGGCGGTATTCTCTGGCCTCTCGCATGGCTTTGGGCCTACACGAGACCGGTCCTGCACAAGCTTGCGTACGGCACCGACAAGCTGGCGCACCGCCAGGACGAAGAGGAGGAAGAACTCAAGCACCTCCGCGAACGCATCATCCAACTCGAAGTTAAACAGACCGGCGGCGGAAAGGGCTGATGTATGGAAATCCTTTTGCTCCTCATTTACTCCTTTGTGGTCTGGTTGGTCTTTTTCAAATTCAAGTGGCTCCCGTGGACCTTCGTCTCACAGGTGATCGTCGCCGTCATCCCAATGGTGGGGCTCACAGTAATGATTCTCCTGCTCAACATTGTCGCGCCTTCCTCGCATGATGTCCGTGTCGTCAACTATGTTGTCCCCATCAACCCACCCGTGCGCGGTCTGGTGACCGAAGTGCCCATCGAGCCGAATCGCCCCATCAAGAAAGGCGACGTCCTCTTCAAGGTAGACCCGACACCCTTCGAGATCGCCGTCAAGAATCTCGACGCCTCGATCAGCCAACTCCGTGTCCAACTCGTCACCGCTCAGGCCACGTCGCGCAATTTGCAGGAGCAGTTGAAGGGTTCCACCGGACAGAAGGAGGCGATCCAATCGAAACTGAAGTTGGCCCGCACGCGCATGCAGCAATTCAAGGAGCTCGCCGATAGCGGCGCAGGCAACCGGTTTGATCACGAACAGGCGCAAGCCGACGTCCAAAACCTTGAAGGCCAACTCGCCTCCACGATCGCCACCGAAGCGCAAGCTCGCGAGAAACTCGATGCCAAAACTCCCGAAGGCGAGCAGGATGAAGTCGCCAACGTGCGAGCGCAGATCGCCCGCGCCGAAGCCGACCTCGCCAAAGCCCAATGGGAACTCAGCCAGACCACCTACTATGCGCCCGCCAACGGCACCGTCGTCGCGCTCACGCTACGTCCCGGAGCCATGGCGGTGCCATTGCCGATGAGCCCTGCAATGAACTTCGTCGAAGACGAACAATGGATTCTCGCCATTTATCGCCAGAACGAAGTCCGCAAGATCAAGCCGGGTCAGGAAGCAGAGGTCGCCTTCAAGATGTATCCCGGCCGCATCGTGAAATGCAAAGTGGATTCCATCATGTGGGCCACCGCTCAGGGGCAATTGCCCATTGGCAGCATGAATGTCGCCGGCGGTGTCGCCCCCGTCCCGCCCAACAGCCTCGCGGTTCGCCTCCTGGCCGACGGCAAGGACAAGGACATCTTTCTCGCCGCAGGCGCGCAAGGTGGCGGCGCCGTGTTCACCGAGAGCGGTCACATGATTCATATCATCCGCAAGGTCATCGTCCGCGTCAGCGCCAAACTCGATTGGCTCATCCTGAAACTCCACTAGACTCGCCATGCACCTGCTATTCGTGATCATCCTCATCGCCCTCCTGGCTGGTTGCGCTACTAAATCGCCGCCGCCCGCCTCCGAAATCCGCGACCAGGCCCTTACCAACGTCACGCTGCCGTCCGTCTGGAAAGCCGGGAGGCCGAGCGTCCCCGCAAGCCGCACTATCACCGACAACTGGCTCGCCACTTTCGACGACGACCAACTCGATGTGCTTGTCGGAGAGGCAATCGCCAACAACCCCGACCTGCGCATCACCGCTACACGCGTTGAACAAGCCGAGCATTACGTCCGCCTGGCCAGGGCTGCGCTGCGCCCATCCGTCATGCTTGCGGGTACCGGTGGCGCGAAAGCCGGCGGCAGTGGCGACGTTTCCACTCCGCTTCAGGGCCTAATGATCGGCGCCTCGTGGGAGCCGGACCTCTGGGGGCGCCTGCGCTATGGCCGCAACGCCGCCCGGGCGCAGCATGCCTCCGCGCAAGCTGACTTCGAATTCGCCCGCCAGTCCGTGGCCGCCACCACCGCGCGCAGTTGGTTCACCGCCACTGAAACGCTTTTGCAGCGCCAGATCTCCGAAGACATGGTCAAGGCTGCCCGAGAGTTGTTGACGCTCTCGCAAGAACGGCAGCGCGTCGGCGTCGGCAGCGAACAAGAGGTCGCGCTCGCGCGCGCCAACCTCAGCAGCTTCGAAGACACCGCGAAACAGAATCAACTTGCGCACGAACAAGCCCTGCGCGCTCTCGAACTTCTGTTAGGCCGTTATCCCGCCGCTGAACTCCGTGCGCGTGCCAATCTCGCGAAGCTGCCCGGTGCCGTGCCCGATGGCATGCCGCTTGAAATGCTCGAGCGTCGCCCCGATCTCGTCGCCGCCGAACGCCGTGTCGCCGCCGCCTTCAACCGGGTCGGCGAGGCCAAAGCGGCGCGGCTTCCGCGTTTGATTCTTAATATCAGCGCCGGCGCCATCAGCAGCGAGGTGCTCGAACTGAAACCGGATTTCGAAAATCCCACCTTCGGCGCCGGCGGCCGTCTCATCGCTCCCATCTACCAGGGCGGTGCATTGAAAGCTCAGGTGCTCATCCGCACCAGCGAACAAAAACAGGCCGTCGCCGAGTACGGCCGCGCGGCCCTGCGCGCGCTCGGGGATGTCGAGAACGCTCTCGCGGCCAGCCAAACACTTGCCGAGCGTGAGCCCATCCTCCAACAGAATCTCGCTGACAACCAACGCGCCTTGCAATTGACCCAGGAAGCCTATCGCGTTGGCAAAGCCGACCTCCGTGGCGTGCAACAGCAACAACTCGATGTTCATGCCGCCCGCCTCGCCCTCCTGCGGGTCCAAAGCGAACAACTCACTCAACGCGTCAATCTCCACCTCGCCCTGGGCGGTGGTTGGGTCCAGCCGGCGATCGACCACGCGAGCACGACGCGGCCAGCCGACTGATTCGAATCACGGCTCCCAGTCCGCGTTCATCGCCGTCTCCGAAACTCGATTTGCCGGGTTGAACAGCCCGATCAGCGCCCGGCGCGCCGCGCGATCGGTTGCCGACCCGAGCGTCTCGCCCGCGTAAAATACTGGAAATACCAGAATGCATTGCGTGTTCCCGGAACATGTCTCGGTCGCATCTGCCTTCGCGATCACCGCTGGCGGTTCCCCTTCGAGCAACTCCATCTCCACCAGGACTTGCGTGGACTTCTCCACGTTTAAACCGCAGCTCACGATCGAGAATTCCGGCGCGCAGGGCATGTACGCAACGCGCGTTCTAACCGCACGCTGCGCGCTCGCGGTTTCGCCCCTGGCAAGCATCTCCGGCCCGATCAGATTGTTCTTTGACGAGGCAATCGAGTTAAGTACCCGATTCGTTACGCGCACGACTTTGTTTGTGGGCACGCCGCCATAACTGCGCACGTCGGCCTCCCCTATTGGCAGCAGCGCCACCGGGCCCGGCCCTGGGGCACCCGCCGCGCTGCTCAGCGGAAACGGATTCCGTGGAATCACGCACCCGCTCAATCCCAGCGCCAAAGCCAGGACCGCAGCGTTCATACATCGCCGACTGGAAATCCTTTGCATGCCTCCGGATGCTGATTTTGCATCGGGTACGAGATGAGAATAATCTATACCCGAAATAATCCAAGCCCAAACAATTGTGGTTGGGTTTGACTTGGGTGGGATGGGCCATGGACAACGATTAACTTTTTAAAAAGGCGCGGCGAAAAGATCTGAAACCGCGCGTGCCGGAGGGAGAACGTCTCGAGCGACTCGCTTTCACGCCGAAAAAACAAAAGAAAAGCTGACGATCGCGTGAGCTGATGACAAACCGTTCTAGCC
>DASRHX010001177.1:0-12916 GCA_035650295.1 Bryobacteraceae bacterium
CGAATGGCGAAGTGGTGCCGGTCACCCTGCTGAAGGCGGGCCCGTGCGTGGTCGTGCAGCGCAAAACGCCGACCACGGACGGTTACGACGCCGTTCAGTTGGGTCTGGTCGAAGGCGTGAAGCCGCAACGGTTGAACAAACCGGAAACCGGACACCTCAAGAAGGCCGGCGCCGATGGCGTCCGCTATAAAAAGGAACTGCGCCTGCGCCCCGGCGACGACGACCTCAAACCCGGCGACCGCATCCTGGTGGGCGACTTCCGCCCCGCCGAAATCGTCGACGTGGTCGGTACGAGCAAAGGCCGTGGATTCGGCGGCGTCGTGAAACGCCATCACTTCCGCGGCGGCCCCGGCGGCCACGGCTCGATGTTCGGCCGCGCCCCTGGTTCCATTGGCGCCTCCAGCTATCCCAGCCGGGTTTTCCCCGGTATGCGCATGGCCGGCCATATGGGCAACGAGCAGGTGACGGTGCGCAACCTCGAAATCATCGATGTCAACCCCGAGGACAACACGCTCATGATCAAAGGCGCCGTACCTGGCGCCAATGGCAGCTATGTTCTCGTGCGGCGGACTAAGCGCTAGGAAAGGAGACGCATCATGCCAATCGTTGACGTTTTCGATCTGAACAACGCGAAAGTCGGCCAGTTGGAGTTGTCCGATACCGTATTCGGCGCCGAAGTGAATGAAGCGCTGCTGTATGAGGCCGTGCGCCACTATATGGCCTGCCAGCGCCGCGGCACGCATTCCACCAAAGAGCGCGGTTCGGTCCGCGGCTCGGGCAAGAAGTTGTGGCGGCAGAAGGGCACCGGACGCGCCCGCGTCGGTTCCATCCGTTCGCCGCTGTGGCGGCATGGCGGCACCACGCACGGACCCAAGCCGCGCGACTATAGCTACCGGCTCCCCAGGAAAATGCAACTGGGCGCTTTGCGCTCGGCTCTGAGCGGGAAGCTTCGCGACGGCGAGTTGAAGGTGATCCGCGAATTCTCCATCGCTGAACCGAAGACCAAACAGGTTGCCGCTCTCCTGGCGAAGCTCGAAGCGAACAAGAAGTCGCTGGTTGTCGACGTAGTGGGCAACCGCAATCTGGAACTCGGCGCGCGGAACCTGCCCGGTGTGCGGATGGTCGTCACCAAAGACGTCACCACCTACCACCTGCTCGACGCCAAGCACGTTCTGCTCAGCGAGGCCGCCGCGAAGAAATTGTCGGAGGCATTGTCATGAATCAGTTTGACGTGATCCGCCGCCCGATCATCACCGAAAAGGGCGTGGAGAAAAAGGACAGCGAGCGCACCTTGTGCCTTGAGGTGCATATCGAGGCCAACAAAACCCACATCCGCCAGGCCGTCGAAAAGCTTTTCTCGGTGAAGGTGGAAGAGATTCGCACGGCGACGTTCGAAGGTAAACTCCGCCGCCGTGGCCGCTTCTCCGGCTATCGCTCGGATTGGAAAAAGGCCTACGTGAAGTTGAAGGTGGGCGAAAAGATGCCGGAGTTCGCCGAAGTCTAGGCGCGGGAGAAGGAAGATGCCAGTAAAAACGTTCAAACCGGTCACTCCCACGCGCCGCTTCACCACGGTGCTCAAGCGTGACGACCTGACCAAAGGCAAAGCCCCGGAAAAGGCGCTCACTAAGGGCAAACGCAAAACAGGCGGCCGCTCGAGCACGGGCCGTGTGGCCATGCGATTCATTGGCGGCGGCCATCGCCAACTGCTCCGCGAAGTCGACTTCAAACGCGAAAAGCACGGCGTGCCGGCCAAAGTAGCCGCCATTGAATACGATCCCAATCGTTCTGCCCGCCTCGCTCTGCTCCACTACGCCGACGGCGAAAAGCGCTACATTCTCGCTCCCGTCGGTCTCCAGGTGGGCCAGACGTTGAATTCAGGTCCCGAAGCCGACATTCTGATCGGCAACTCTCTCCCGCTCAAAAACATCCCCGCCGGCACCATCGTTCATAACGTCGAGTTGCGCCCGGGCAAAGGCGGCCAGATGGCCCGCTCGGCCGGCGCGCAGGTCCAGTTGGTTTCCAAGGAAGCCGACTATGTCCTGTTGAAGCTGCCCTCGGGTGAAGTGCGCCGCGTGCTTGCCACTTGCATGGCCACCATTGGCCAGGTAGGCAACCTCGATCATGAGAACGTGAGCCTGGGTAAAGCCGGCCGCACGCGTTGGCTGGGCCGCACCCCGCATAACCGCGGCGTTTCCATGAACCCGGTGGATCACCCCCACGGCGGCGGCGAAGGCCGCACTTCGGGCGGCCGCCATCCGGTGACCCCGTGGGGCCAACCGACGCGCGGATTCAAGACCCGCAACAACAAGCGCACCGACAAATTTATTGTGACGCGGAAGAAGAAGGGATAAGGACCGGTAAGCCATGGGCCGTTCACTCAGCAAAGGGCCGTTCGTCGACGATCATCTCTCGAAGAAGATCGAAGCGCTCAACGCGGCCAACGACAAGAAGGTGGTTCGCACCTGGTCGCGGCGCAGCACGATTCTCCCCGAGTTCATCGGACACACTGTCGCCGTCCACAACGGGAAGAAGTTCATCCCCGTGTATGTCACCGAGAATATGGTGGGCCATAAGTTGGGTGAGTTCTCCCCCACGCGTACCTTCAAAGGTCACGCGGCCAAGGCGGCCGACAAGGGCGCCAAGTAAGAGGAGTTATCGAAATGGTTGCCAAAGCGGAAGCCAGATACGTCAGCATCTCGCCGCAAAAAGCGCGCCTGGTGATCGACTTGATTCGTGGCCAGAAGGTCGATCACGCGCTCGTGCTGCTGCAGGCCGTCAATAAGCGCATCGCCCCGGCCGTCGAGAAGTTGGTGCGCAGCGCCGTGGCCAATGCCGAAAACAGGTCGAGCGATGTCGACGTCGACAAACTGATCGTGAGCGAGGCCTACGTCAACGAAGGCCCGCGCCAGAAGCGTATTCGTCCGGCTCCAATGGGCCGCGCATACCGCTACCAGCGCCGCACCTCGCACATCATCGTGAAAGTGGCCGAGAAGGAGTAGGGTACCTCATGGGTCAGAAAGTTCATCCGTATGGATTCCGGCTGGGGGTCACCAAGACCTGGCGGTCGCGATGGTTTGCCAAGCACGACTACGCGAAGCTGCTCCGCGAGGACCTCGAGCTCAAGGAAGAGTTGCTCAAGCGCCTGAAATCGGCTGGCGTCAGCTCGATCGAAATGGACCGTCCCGGCAACAAGCTGCGGATCACCATCCACACGTCGCGTCCCGGCATCATCATCGGCCGCAAGGGCGCCGAGATCGAAAAGCTCAAAGGCGAGCTCGCCAAGAAGACCGGCCGCGAAGTGTTCATCGACATTCAGGAAGTCCACAAGCCCGAACTCGACGCGCAGCTGGTCACCGAATCGATCGCCCTGCAGTTGGAAAAACGCGTGGCCTTCCGCCGTGCCATGCGAAAAGCGGTCGACTCCGCTCTCCGCTTCGGCTGCAAAGGAATCAAGGTCCGCGTATCGGGCCGTCTCAATGGTGCTGAAATCGCCCGCACCGAATGGTATCTGCAGGGGCAGCTTCCGCTGCACACGCTGCGCGCCGACATCGACTACGGTTTCGCCGAGGCGCAGACCACTTACGGTGTCATCGGCGTCAAGTGTTGGGTCTACAAAGGTGAAATTTTGGACGGCCAACTGCGCACAGGCCTCGGGCGCGATCCCGAACCGCGCCGTGCCCGCCGCCCGGGCGACCGTGACAGCCGTGGCGACCGCCGGCCAGGCGACCGTCCGCCGGGAGATCGTGGTGGCGAACGTGGCGGCTACGCCCCTCGCCAGGAAGCTCAGCCGCATGCGGCGCCGGCCGCCGATGCCGGTCCGGCCACGCAGGCCGCTCCTGGCGACATGCCGCAACCGGCGCGTAGCGCTCCGATCATGCCGCCCATGTCGGCGCCCACTCCTTCCTGGAAACAGGAAACGAAGGAAACCGAAGCGCCGCCCGCTGCTACTCCTCCTCCCGCCGGCACCGGAAGCGGTGAAGGCAATGAGGGTGGAACGCAGAGCTAGCAGCCAGAGACGACAAGAATTTGCTGGAGACTTAAACCGCCATGATGATGCCAAAGAAGGTCAAGTTCAGGAAGCAGCAGCGCGGCCGCACCAAAGGGAAGGCCTGGCGCGGCTCCACGCTCTCCTTTGGCGATTACGGCCTGAAGGCGACCGACAACTGCTGGATGACCGACCGGCAGATCGAAGCCGCTCGCGTCGCGATGACCCGTTTCATCAAGCGCGGCGGAAAGATCTGGATCCGTGTGTTCCCCGACAAGCCGGTCACCAAGAAACCCGCCGAAGTCCGCATGGGCGGCGGCAAAGGCGCCCCCGAAGGCTGGGTGTGTGTCGTCCGTCCCGGCCGCATCCTGTTTGAGATGGAAGGCGTCGACGTGAAGACCGCGCAGGAAGCCATGCGCTTGGCGGCACAGAAGCTGGCCGTGTCCACTAAGTTTGTCCAGCGGGAGATGGTCTAGATCAAGACCGGGAGCTATCGATGAAGCCAAACAAGATTCGCGAACTGGACGCAAACGAAGTCGCCGTGCAACTCAAGGAACAGCAGGAACAGGCCTTCCGCCTGCGCCTGCAACTGGGAATGGGTCAAACCGACGGCCTGAAGAAATACCGGTTACTGCGCAAGGACCGCGCGCGCTTGTTGACCATCACGCGCGAGCGCGAACTCGCCAAGGCGAAGTAGTCCCGAAGGAATCGAAAGACAATGGCTGAAGCAACCGAACAGGGTCACAAAAACGAAAAGATCGGCGAGGTGGTGTCGACGAAGATGGCCAAGACCATTGTGGTCGAGGTCACCCGCCGCGTGCCCCACCCGCTCTATAAGCGCATCATCACCAAGCGCAAGAAGTTTTACGCGCACGACGAGGAAGGCTCGGCCAAACTGGGCGATACCGTGCGCATCGTTGAGTGCCGCCCGCTGAGCAAAACCAAGCGCTGGCAGTTGGGCGGCGTGCTGCGCCGCGCCGTGCAGGTGGCCGAGTTGAAGCTCGACGACGCGGGTTTGACCTAACTTGTCCGCGCGGGAAGAATACTGAGGAACACGTCATGATTGGAATGCGAACCATGCTCGAGGTTGCCGACAACAGCGGCGCACGCAAGTTGCAATGCATCTTGCCGCGCGGCGGCGATCTCGGTCTGACGGCCGGCCTGGGCGACGTCATCACGGCCAGCGTAAAAGAAGCGGCGCCGGATTCGGCGATCAAAAAGGGTAAGGTCGTGCGCTGCGTCATCGTGCGTATGCGCAAGGAAGCGCGCCGCCGCGACGGCACCTACATCCGCTTCGATTCGAACGCCGCCGTTCTCATCAATGAACTTGGCGAGCCCGTCGGCACGCGCGTGTTTGGGCCCGTAGCGCGCGAGCTGCGCGACAAGCGGTTCATGAAAATCGTATCGCTCGCCCCGGAGGTGCTCTAAATGGCCAAAAAGAAACCGGCCCCGCCGCCAAACAAAATCCGCATTCGCAAAAACGACACCGTGAAGGTGATCACGGGCAAGGATAAGGGCAAAACCGGCCGCGTACTCGAGGTGAATCATCAAACCGGCCGCGTGCTGGTGGAAGGCGTCAATCTCATCAAGAAGCACACCAAGCCAAACCCCGGCAAGCAGATCAAGGGCGGCATCGCCGAACGCGAAGCGCCTATCCATGTATCCAATGTGATGATCCTCACCGCCGGCGGTATCGCCACCCGCATCGGTATCCGGATCGACGGCGATGGCCCAACGGCCCGGCGCACGCGCATTGCGCGCAAAACCGGCGAAGCCCTCGACAAGAAGGGCTAGTCGGGAAGGAATAGGGAACACAACGATGGCTGCAAGACTGAAAGAGCAATATCAAAAAACGATCGTACCGGCGCTCGTCAAAGAGTTCGGCTACACCAACGTGATGGCCGTGCCCAAGCTCGACAAGATCTCCGTCAACATGGGCGTCGGCGAAGCCACGCAGACTCCGAAAATGATGGAGGGCGTCGCCAATGAACTGTCCAACATCGCCGGCCAGCGCGCCGTCATCACGAAAGCCAAGAAATCCGTCGCCGCCTTCAAGGTGCGCGAAGGCATGCCCATCGGCTGCATGGTGACCCTGCGCGGCGACCGCATGTACGAATTTCTCGACCGGCTGATCTCCATCTCGCTGCCGCGCGTGCGCGACTTCCGCGGCGTCAGCCCGAAATCGTTCGACGGCCGCGGCAACTACACGCTCGGCCTGAAAGACCAGTTGATTTTCCCGGAGATCGACTTCAACAAAGTGGAAAAGACCAAGGGTATGAACATCAGCTTCACGACGACGGCTTCCACCGACGCCGAGGCGCTGTCGCTTCTGAAACATTTGGGGATGCCGTTCCGCGCCTAGCCAGTGGAGCAGGGAACGCAAAAGGAAAAGGTTAAACGATAGATGGCCACTACCGCCAAGATCGCGAAAGACGTGAAGCTCGCCAAAGCTAAATCGGAGGGCACGCCGATTCTCGGCGTCCGTCACCGCAACCGCTGTTTTCTGTGCGGCCGCCCGCGCGGCTATTTGCGCAAATTTAAGCTGTGCCGCATCTGTTTCCGCAAACTGGCGCTCGCCGGGGAGATTCCCGGGGTCACCAAATCCAGTTGGTAGAAAGGCCGCACACGTTCGGGTGCGCCGGCAAGGCGGTTGCGAACAGCCGCCAGACCGGGACCTCCCGGGCGCGAGACCGAAGAGATAGGTCGAAAGGAACGAAAGAGCAATGACGTCGGATCCCATTGCAGATTTGCTGACGCGGGTGCGAAACGCCTTGAAGGCGCGCCATGCCAAGGTGGATGTGCCCAATTCCAAGCTGAAGCTGGAAATCGCGCGAATTCTCAAAGACGAAGGCTACATCCTCAACTTCAAGCAGGTCGAGGAAGGCCCGATGAAGATGATTCGCATCTACCTGAAATATACGGCCGCCAATGCTCCGGTGATCAGCGAGATCCACCGCGTTTCGCGTCCCGGCTGCCGCATCTACGTCGGCAAGGAAGACGTACCGCGCGTGCTCGGCGGCTTGGGCATTAACATCCTCACCACTTCGCAAGGCATCATGACCGGTGCCGCGGCGCGCAAAATGGGCGTCGGCGGCGAAGTGCTGTGTCAACTCTGGTAACCGGAAGGGAGAAGAAGAATGTCGCGAATCGGTAAAAAGCCCATTCCCCTCCCCAAGGGTGTGGAAGTCACAATCGGCGATCGGATCGAAGTCAAGGGACCCAAGGGCAAGCTCAGCGTGGCCATCCCCGAAGGTGTGCAGGTGCGCCAGGAGAACGGAATCCTCAACATCCTGCGTAATTCCGACAAGGACGCCGCCAAACACGGGCTTGTGCGCGCCCTCGCGGCCAACGCCGTAACCGGTGTCTCCACCGGCTTTACACGTGAAATTGACGTTGTCGGCACCGGCTACCGCATGGAGATGAAAGGCCGCATCGTTGCCTTCAGTCTCGGATACTCGCATCCGGTGGAGTTTATGCTCCCCGATGGCGTCGACGCGAAAGTGGACAAGCTGACCCACCTCATCTTGACCAGCTACGACAAACAGTTGCTTGGCCAGGTGTGCGCCAACATGCGCTTCCTGCGTCCGCCGGATCCATACAAGAACAAGGGCGTGCGCTACACCGGTGAGGTGTTGCGCAAGAAAGCTGGCAAGGCCGGAGCGGGCAGCAAGTAGCTGTCCGTGGCCTGTGAGCAAAGGAGTTTAGATCATGATCAAAAAGCCAACCCGCAACGCGCATCGCGACCGCCTGCACAAGCGCATCCGCGCCAAGTTGAGCGGCTCGGCCGAGCGTCCGCGCCTGGCCGTTTACCGCAGCCTGACGCATATCTATGCCCAGGTCATCGACGACCGTGCCGGCGTCACCATCGTCTCGGCTTCGTCGCATGAGAAAGACGGCAAAGTGAAAAACGGCGGCAATGTCGCCGGTGCCAAGGAGATCGGCAAACTGGTTGCCGAGCGAGCCATGGAAAAGGGCATCAAACGGGTGGTTTTCGACCGCGGCGGCTATCTCTACCATGGCCGCGTCAAAGCGCTGGCCGACGCCGCGCGTGAAGCGGGACTCGAGTTTTAAGGGCAAGCAAGGAAGATCGAATGCCGGTGAATCACATCAAGAAGACGGAAATTGCGGGCCTGAACCTCAAGGAACAGGTGATCTCGATCAACCGCGTGACCAAGGTTGTCAAAGGCGGCAAGAACTTGAGCTTCGCGGCGCTGATCGTCATCGGCGATCCCGGAGCCAAAGTTGTCGGCTTCGGCACCGGTAAAGCGCGCGAAGTTCCTTCAGCGATCAAGAAGGGCATCGAAGCGGCCAAGCGCAACCTGCGCAAGGTTCACGTTACCGACCACTCGATCCTGCACGCCGTGCTCGGACGCTTCGGCTCGGGCCAGGTACTGCTCAAGCCCGCCCCGGCCGGAACCGGCGTCATCGCCGGTGGTCCCGTTCGCGCTGTCATGGAAGCCGCCGGCATTCCCAACGTCGTCACCAAGTCCATCGGTTCGCACAACCCCCATAACGTCGTCCGCGCCGCCGTTGACGCGCTCGAACAGTTGCGCGACCGTTCCGAAGTGGCCGACTTGCGCGGCCTGCCGATCGACCGCCTGAAAGCCTGAGCTCGAGCGGAAAAGATTAATAGAAGGAATTACGTCATGGCCAACGGAACCATCAAAATCAAGCTCATCGCCAGTCCCATCTGCCGCCCCGAAAAGCAGAAGGTGATTGTGCGCCAGTTGGGTTTGAAGAAAATGAACCAGACGGCCACGGTGCCGGACAACCCCGGCTTCCGTGGCATGGTGGCCAAGGTGCCCCATCTGCTCGCCATCGTCGAGCAATAAGGCGGAAGACGCCAGGAGATCGCGAAGATGAATTTAAGCAACGTCAGACCGCCGTCCGGACAGGTGAAAAAGCAGCGCCGCATCGGCCAGGGCATGGGCTCCGGCCGCGGTAAGTATTCCGGCCGCGGTGCAAAAGGCGCACGCTCGGTTTCCGGCTACTCCAAAATGCGCGGATTTGAAGGCGGCCAGATGCCGCTGCATCGCCGCATGCCCAAGCGCGGCTTCACGAATCCCTTCAAAAAGGATTACGCGCTCTTAAATCTCGGCCGCATCGAAAAGCTCGAAGGCGATACCTTCACGCCCGAATCGCTGGTCGCCATGGGAGCCGTCAAGAACCTCCGCGCCGGCCTCAAGATCCTCGCCGCCGGCGAGTTCACGCGCAAGATCAGCGTGAAGGCTCACCTGTTCAGCGAAGAAGCCGAAAAGAAGATTCTCGCGCTCGGCGGCACGGTTGAAAAGATCCCGGTCCGCCCGCCCGGCCCACCGCCTACGGAAAAGTCCATCGCCAAGGCCAAAGGCCGGGCGCAGCACGCCGAACGCGTTGCCGCCGAACCCAAGGTGAAACCGGCAGCCGAAGCCCCCGCGAAGGCCGAAGCTGCCGCCGAAGAGAAGAAACCCAAAGCCAAAGCCAAGGCGGAGGACAAGCCCAAATCGGAAGCCAAGCCCAAGGCTCCCGCCAAGGACAAGGAAAAGAAGCAGAAGTAGTCACTGGGCCAGATCCGCACTCTGGCCAACTTAGGATTCCGGCATGAATAAGTTCCTTGAAGCCGTCACGAATATCTTCCGTATCCCGGATCTGCGCAACCGCGTCCTCTTCACGCTTGGGTTGCTGGCGGTCTACCGGCTCGGCGCGGTCATTCCCACGCCCGGCATCGACGCCGCGCGCCTCGAGCAGTTCTTCGCCCAGAACCAGGGAACCTTCTTCGGCTTCATCGACATGTTCAGCGGCGGCATGTTCCGCCGCCTCACCGTCTTTGCACTGGGCATCATGCCCTACATCACGGCGTCGATCATTCTCCAGTTGATGACCGTCGTCGTACCCGCCCTCGAAAAGCTCCAGAAGGAAGGAGAACTCGGCCGCCGCAAAATCACCCAGTGGACCCGCTATCTCACGGTCGGCCTGGCCATGATGCAGTCCATCGGCATCGCCACCACGCTGCAGTCCATGGAAGGCGGCTTCGTGCCCAATCCAGGGATCGGCTTCGTGCTCATGACCATGATTTCGCTTACCACCGGCACCGCGTTCATCATGTGGCTCGGTGAGCAGATCACCGAACGCGGCATCGGCAACGGCATGTCGCTCATTATCTTCGCCGGTATCGTCCGCGGCCTCCCCTCGGCCATGGGCGAGATGTACACCAACGTCTTCGTCACGCGCCAGTGGACCGTCCTCCACATCGCGATCATCCTCCTCATCATGGTCGCCGTCGTCGGCTTTATCGTGCTCGTCGAACGCGGCGAGCGGCGCATCCCGGTTCAATACGCCAAGCGCATGGTCGGACGCCGCATGATGGGCGGCCAGTCCACGCACCTTCCGCTCAAGGTCAACGCCGGCGGCGTTATCCCGGTCATCTTCGCCTCTTCGCTACTTGCCATTCCACAAAGCTTTGTAGGCCTCGAAGTGGTTCGCAACTCGGCGTGGTTGCGCGGCATGTTGACCTCAATCGGCCACTCGCAGCCGCTCTACTTCCTCATCTACACGGCGGGCATCATCTTTTTCTGCTTCTTCTACATTTCGATCATCTTCAATCCCAACGAAGCCGCGGACAATATGCGCAAGTACGGTGGGTTCATCCCGGGCATCCGCCCCGGACGCAACACCGCCGACTACATGAACAAGATTCTCACCCGCATCACCATGGTGGGCGGCCTCTACCTGGCTCTGCTCTCCATCATTCCCGAAATCATGATCTCGGGCGTCAAGTTACAAACGCTGCCGCTGGCGGGGAATTTCATCGACAATTACTTCCCGCGTTGGCTGCTGGATGGCCTCGGTGTCAGCTTTTACTTCGGCGGGACTTCGCTGCTGATCGTCGTCGGCGTGGCGATGGATACCGTCAATCAGGTGGAGGCGCAACTCATCATGCGCCACTACGAAGGATTTACGCCGCGTGCCGGCCGCATCCGTGGCCGCCGCAGCGCTTTTTAAGTTGTTGTACAGTATAAGATAGAGGAATTTTACCCCGCTGTGCATGATCAAAAACGCATGATCATCCGAAAGACGCCCGCAGAACTGGAAAAGATGCGGGCGAGCGGGCTACTCGTGCATGCAATCCTCAGAGACCTCTCGGCGATGGTCGTCGAAGGCATTACGACAATGGACCTTGAAGTTGCCGCCGACAAGATGATCCGCGATGCCGGTGCGCGGCCTGCTTTCAAAGGCTACTACGTGCCTGCCGTCGGACAGCGCTTCGGCTTCGTGCTCTGCACGAGCGTGAATGACGAGATCGTCCATGGCCTTCCCTCGGCGAAGGTGCAGTTGAAAAAGGGCGACATTGTTTCTATCGACACCGGCGTCGAATTGAACGGCTGGTTTGGCGACTCGGCTACCACCGTTTCCGTCGGCGAACCGGAACCGCATGTGAAACGCCTGCTCGATGTCACCAAGGCATCGCTCGAGCGGGCCATTGAGCAGGTCCGGCCGGGCAACCGGCTGTTTGATATCTGTGCCGCGGTGGAGAACCACGTCAAAGCCAACGGGTTCTCGATCGTCAAGGAGTATGTGGGACACGGCATCGGCACTCAGTTGCACGAAGAGCCGCAGATTCCCAACTACGTGGACCGCCGGAACGACAATCCACGGCTTAAAGAAGGCATGGTCTTCGCGATTGAGCCGATGGTCAACGCCGGCGGCGCCGACAGCAAATTGAAGCCAGACCGTTGGACTGCGGTGGCGAAGGACGGGTCCTACTCGGCCCACTTCGAACACTGTGTCGCGGTAACGGCGGATGGTCCGTGGGTTCTGACGAGGCCGTAGGCCCGCAAGGGCAGGACGCCGGACAGGAGCCGGATCGGGTGGTTGCAGAAGTTCTCGCCGAGCTTCCCCAGGCCAAGTGGCGCGTGAGGTTAAATGACCGGCGCGAAGTTCTGGCTCATGCGGGAGCGGCAAGCGCGGTCAATTTTGTCCGGCTCAGGCCGGGTGATCGCGTCGAAGTGGTTCTCTCGCCCCATGACCCGGGGCGTGGACGGATCACGAAGTTATTGAAGGAAAGGTGAGCCCAATGAAGGTTCGCGCATCAGTAAAAAAGATTTGTGAGAAGTGCAAGCTGCTGAACCGCCATGGCGTCGTTCGGGTGATCTGCTCCAACCCGAAGCATAAGCAGCGTCAAGGATAAGGAAGAGGACTATACTATGGCGCGTATTGCAGGCGTGGATCTGCCGCCGCGGAAGCGGGCGGAAATCGGATTGACCTATATCTATGGCGTGGGACGTACCCGCGCCAAGTCGATTCTTCACCGTGTCGGTGTGAATCCCGACAAAAAGATCGCCGACCTGACCGAGGAAGAGGTAAATCACATCCGCCTCTTGCTCGAAGAGGAAGGCTCCATCGAAGGCGACCTGCGGAAAGAGCTTACCCTCAATGTCCGCCGCCTCATCGAAATGGGCTCCTATCGCGGCCTGCGTCACCGCCGCGGTCTGCCCACCCGTGGCCAGCGCACACACACCAATTCCCGCACCCGCAAGGGTCCGCGGCGCGGCACGGTGGCCAACAAGAAAAAGGTCGGCAAATAATCTTGCCGCCACTGAACCGCCACGCTCACACAACCGCGACCGTCAGGCAGCGGATGACCGGGAGGCGGTTCCGCAGTCCAGGCGCTCGCGGTTGGTGCGCCGAAAAGAGATACAGAGGAATGAATGGCTAAGGCACAAGCGAAGGCGGCCGCCAAAGGCGGCAAGAAAAAGCAGTTTAAGAAGCGCGAAAAGAAAAACGTACCCACCGGCGTCGTGTTCGTTCAGGCTTCCTTCAACAACACCATCGTCACCATCACCGACCAGACCGGCAACGTGCTCTCCTGGTCGAGCGCTGGTTCGCTCGGCTTCCGTGGTTCGCGCAAGGGAACGCCCTTCGCCGCTCAGCAGGCGGCCTTCACCGCCGCCA
>DASRHX010001178.1:0-12500 GCA_035650295.1 Bryobacteraceae bacterium
CCACCTCGCTCAAGGTGGCGAGTGAGGCAAACGTCGAGATATGGCCGCCAATACCATCGTCGTACTTATTAGCCCGCACGACCATCGCCGCCGCATTCCAGCGAATTAAGCTGCGGATTCGCCGCTCCATCGCCAGATCGCCCGGATACGGCACCTCTTCTTCGACGGGAATCGTGTTCACGTAGGGTGTGGAAGGTTTGACTGGGGAACTGACACCTAGCAAATAGGCTCGGTCGACTAATTCTTGCAGCAGCGCCTTCACCCGGTCCGGGCCGGCAAGATCGATCACTTCATCTAATGCTTCGAGCCATTCGCGCGTTTCCTGTGCGTTTGCGTCCAGGTTGATCTCTTCCTTCGTTCTGAGCATAGCTTCGCGGTTGCTTCCTCTATGCGCACCTTGAGTTTGTTACAGCCTTTGGTGGTTCCAAGGGGGTTCGTGACGGGAGTGCGCTCACTTCAGAGTATCGTTTTCCGGCGGGTAGGCGCAATCGGGCGCGAGCGCGGCTAGAAGGCCTTTTCAAATGCCGTGGCGAAGCGGTTCAAATCCGGCAGCGTGCCGCGCGCGGTCTGCATGACGACGAAGAAGCGATCGAAGTTCATCGCGATGAGACCCGGCGAAGCTCGGTTCTTTTGTACCAGCTCGAAGGCGTCGGCCGAGGTCTTCATTTCGTAAAGATAAACAGTCGGGTCTGAGGCGCCGCTGTACTCCGCCTGCCACCAGCTCACCAGGCCATGCGCCTGAATCGATTGAGGAGCGTTCAGAGCGGCCAGTTGCTGTTTGGTGCGAAGCTTCCAGCCCCCCGGCACTTCCTGCGGAAACTCCAATTTCTTCGCTCCGCCGCAGGACACAAGCGCCGCCACCATGAAAACGAGGTTGAGCAGTAGAGCAATCCGGTTTCTTTTCAGGCCCATCGGTTCCCTATGATAGAACGAGTAGAGAAACGCCCTCCCCTTCATGGCCAAATACAAATCTGTCCGCAAAGATGGCAAGAAAGCCAAGCCCGTGTCCAACGTCCGCGGTCTCGTCGGTTGCATCACCATTCTGGTATTCGGCTTCGCCCTCTTCTTTCTCCTGTTCTATGCCATGCTGAAGAATTCTTAAACTCACCCCATTCATGCGATCCGATCAACGTCAGCCCAACCAGTTGCGCCCCGTGCGCATCACACCGAACTACTTGGCCACCGCCGAAGGCTCGGCCATTATCGAATTCGGAAACACGCGCGTGTTGTGCGCGGCCACGATCGAAGAGTCCGTGCCGCCATTCCTGCGCGGAGCCGGGAAAGGCTGGGTAACGGCGGAATATGCCATGCTGCCGCGCGCCACGGGCACGCGAACTCCGCGAGAGGTAACCAAGGGGCGGCCAACTGGACGAACTATGGAAATTCAGCGGCTCATCGGGCGGGCGTTGCGCTCCGTCGTCGACATGGAGGCGCTCGGCGAACGCAGCTTGATTCTCGATTGCGACGTACTGCAAGCCGACGGCGGCACACGCACCGCGGCAATCACGGGCGCGTGGGTAGCCATGGCGCTCGCCATTGGGCAGTTGAAAGCGTGCAAGGCGGTGACGAAGGATCCGATTCTCAATCACGTCGCGGCCATCAGCGTTGGCGTCGTTGCTGGAATTCCGATGCTCGATCTCTGTTACGAAGAGGACTCGGCGGCTGAGGTCGACATGAACGTCGTGCTCACCGGCGCCGGCCAATTCGTGGAACTGCAGGCAACCGCCGAAAAAAAGACCTTCGACGACCCCGCGCTGGCCAGCCTGATCACGCTGGCGCGTAAGGGCATCGAAGAACTCATCGCCCTGCAGCGTGCCGCCATCCGCTCATGATTCTGTATTGCGCGACATCCAATCCTGGCAAACTGCGCGAATTTCAACTGGCGGCCGAACGTCTCGCGGGACCTCAGTTGCAGGTGGAGATCGTGCCTGGGCTGGACGCGCTCGAACCGCCTCAGGAAACAGGAACCACATTTGCCGAGAATGCGGCGCTGAAGGCGATTCACTACTCGTTGCCCGCGCCAGGCCCTGTGTTCGCCGACGACTCTGGTCTCGCCGTCGATGCACTGGGCGGAGCACCGGGCGTGTACTCGGCTCGTTATGCGGGACCCGCGGCGACCGATGCGGACAACAACTCGCTGCTGCTTAAACGAATGCGCGGCCTGGCCAATCGCAAAGCTCGGTTCGTCTGCGTGATCGCGCTCGCCGAGCGTGGGAAGCTCATCGAGACTTTCACCGGTGTGGTCGAAGGCGAACTTCTCGAAGCGCCGCGCGGCGCCGGTGGTTTCGGATATGATCCGCTGTTCTACTTTCCGCCGTTCGCCTGCACATTGGCTGAAGCCACCCCGGAACAGAAACTATTGGTGAGCCACCGCGGGCAGGCGCTCAAACAGCTTTTCGGCTCCATTGCGCGCTGACGCTCTGCCGCCACGCCAGGATACCGATCAGCGTCTTCGCGTCTTCGATCTTTCCCTGGTCCACCCACCGCGACAGCAGCGCCAGGGAAAACCACTTGCTCGACACGCGCTCGTCCTCTTCCAGTTCGGCCTCACCCGCCACCAGGTCTCGCGCCACATAAAGATGCATCTTCTCGGATAGGAACCCCGGGCTCGCATAGAAACTCGCCAGCCGCTTCCAGTCACGCGCGCGATATCCGGTCTCCTCGGCCAACTCCCGCTTGGCCGCCGCGAGTGGCTTCTCACCGGAATCGATGCGTCCCGCAGGCAACTCCCAAAGAGACTTTCCCGCCGGCATCCGATACTGGCGCACCAACAGTACCCTTCCACTGCGGTCCACTGGCAGCACCACGGCCGAGCCGCCATGGTGCACCACCAGGCGCTCAATCGCGTGCCCTTCCGGATCCCTGCCGTAATCGAGCGACACCCGCAAGAATTTTCCCTGGTACTTCGTCACCGACTTCATGCCGCGCCCCGCAGCGCGCCCAGAAATTCCCGGGCAGGAAGTGTATTGAGAACGTCCGGCCGCTCCAGCCAGCCACGACGCGCCGTGGTGACTCCGTAGCGCATGTTGGCAAGATGCCTCACATGGTGCGCGTCTGTCGAAATGACGAAACGGCAGCCTTTTGATTTCGCGATGCGAATGAGAGTCGCATGGAGGTCGAGGCGCTCAGGACTCGAGTTGATCTCCATCGCCACGCCGCGGCGGGCAGCCTCGGCGGCAATGCGCTCGAAGTCGTAGACATAAGCGTCGCGATGAAGGAGAACGCGGCCGGTGGGATGGCCCATGATCTTCACGTGCGGATTCTCGATCGCGGCCAGCAGCCGGTCGGTCATCTCTGAGCTCTCCATGTTCATATGGCTGTGTACGCTGGCAATCACCACGTCGAGCTGGCTCAGCGCGTCATCGTCGAGGTCCATCCGCCCATCGCGGCGAATGTCGCATTCAAGGCCGGAGAATATGCGCACGGGGAGGCTGCCTTGATCCATGCCGCGAACTCTTTCCGCGAAACGGATGGCGCGCGTTTCGTCAAGGCCGTTGGCCATGGCGAGCGCTTTAGAGTGATCGGTTATGGCGATGTAGCTATAGCCGCGTTCGGCCGCGGCGGCGGCCATCTCTTCGAGCGAAAAACGGCCGTCGCTCTCGCGCGTGTGCATGTGCAAATCGCCGCGCATGTCTGCTAACTCAAGCAAGTGGGGAAGCGTACGCGAGATGGCCGCATCAATCTCACCCTGGTTCTCGCGAAGCTCGGGAGGAATCCAGGCTAGCCCCAGCTTTTCGTAGATCTCCTCCTCGGTGGCGCCCGCAACACGCTCGCCACCTTCGACACGCGCGAGTCCATATTCGTTGAGCGTGTAGCCGTGCTTGAGAGCCATCTGGCGAAGCGCGACGTTGTGCGTTTTCGAACCTGTGAAGTACTGCAGCGCCGCGCCGAAACTTTCCGTGGGCACGGCGCGCACGTCCACCTGCAAACCTTCAACGCCAACTTTCGCCGAGGCCTTCGTGTCGCCGTGCCCGAGGATTTCATTGATGCGTGGATGCTTCACGAAGCGGTCGAGAGCGGCCTTGGCGCCAGGGCCGGTAACAAGAAGGTCGACATCGCCGACCGTTTCGCGCCCGCGGCGCAGGCTCCCCGCCGCCACGGCACGTTCGATGCCTTCCACTTCGCTCAGATAAGAGGTGAGTTCCTCGGCAATCGCCGTTGCGAAATTGACGTGGAATCGCCCTGTCGTTTGGCGCAGGCTGCAGATGCCCTTGAGAATCTTTTCTTCGAGTTTGGCGCCCATGCGCGGTAGGCCGCGCAGCTTTTGTTCGTTGCAAAGCCGTTCGAGATCGTCGAGCGTCGTGACACGGAACGTGGCGATGAGCGTGGCAATGGTCTTTGGTCCGAGGCCGGAAATCCTGAGCATCTCCAGAGCGGTCGGAGGGTACTTCTCCATCAACTCGTCGCGCTTGTCGAAGGAGCCTCGCTGTTTGATCTCCACGATCACGGCGGCAATGCCCTTGCCTATGCCGGGAATATCGGTAAGCCTGCGGGTTGGATCGGCCATAACATCGTCGACGCGTTCTGGATACCCTTGCAACGAGTCGGCTGCATTGCGGTAGCTGCGGATGCGGAAGCCGTCTTCAGCGGCGATCTCCATGAGGTCGGCCGTCTCGGCCAGGATGCGCGCGTACTCAATGTTCTCCATGGCGAATACCCATTACAGCATTGCGCCAAGAGGCGGACGATCACGGAATGTTGTAATCCCGGCTACCAATCGAGCCGCGCGCCGATCAGTCCGTTTCGCGGCCCCGCTAGGTCCCTGCTCGACGTCGCTCGAATCGTACTGACAGTATTCGGCGCGGAGATGTTCAACGCTGGAACGTCGAAGTTCGCGCGGTTGAACAAATTGGTAAAGCTGATCTGAACGCGGAAGAATATCCGCTCGCGCAGTGGGAAGGACTTGAAGAGCGCCGCGCTGGCGATCTGGCGGCCGGGGCCGGTGAGAATGCCGCGTCCAGAGCTTCCGAAACGGCCGGAGTTGGCGGGCGGAGCGGCGAACGCGGAAGCGTCGAACCAGCGATCAATCGTGCGCTGATCGGAAGGCAGGTTACCGTTGCCAATGCGGTCGGGAATGCCACCGATGGTTTGCGTGTTGGACGGATCGACTCCAGCGAAAGTTGGCGTGAGAAACTCGCCTGTTTGCGCAATGTAGGAACCGCTCAACTGCCATCCGCCAATCACCGCGGCAAGCGGGCCCCCATCGGTCAACAATGCTTTGCCGCGGCCCACCGGCAACTCCCAGATCAGCGTCGAAATGAAGCGGTGACGAGGCGAGTATTGTGCGTTACCGCGTTCGCGCCGGCGGTCGAATGCGTTCTCAATCGTAGTTCCGCCCTCGACCCCTCCCGTCTCATCGACGTCGGTCAACGACTTAGCCCAGGTATAGGCTCCCATGAAGGAGAGGCCTCGCGACCACTTGCGTTCCAATTGCGTTGTGAGCGCGTGATAGGTGTGACTGCCGCCGTTCTGGCGCATGAGGATGTTGCGGAACAGCGGGAATGGGCGCCGGTTCTGATTGAACGGAACTGTGCTAGGTGTGGGCATGTTGACGTTGCGCTGATAGACAAGGCTGGTCGACTTGGATCCCACGTAGGAGAGCCGGAGCCCGATAGATGCGCCCAGATCACGTTCGACGGTCAGGTTCCACTGCTGCGCATAAGCGTTGCGCACGTTCATTTGGATGCCGGTGACGTCGACATTGCCCGTAGCGCCCGCGCCGAGGAATGGTCGCTGGAGTGTGAGTGCAGGCGTGTTGTTGGAGATCGAGTTCGTGAACGTCTCGGTAAGCGAGAACGGACCGCCGTAGAGCGGCGAGAACAAATCGGCCGTGAAGTCGTCGTTAAAGATGCCATACCCGCCGCGGAGAACGGTCTTCGTGCCGCCGAAGGGGCGCCATGCGAAGCCGATGCGGGGCTGAAAATTGTTGAAGTCGCTCTCGCGCAGCGGCCGTTCAGGGAAACCAGCGGCCGAGGCCGTGACGATGGGAATCGCCTTGGGAAAAAGTGGGTTCACGTAGCGATCGATGATGCTCTGATTGGGAACGACGAGGCGCCCATTCTGCGGGTCAACGTTGAAGATGATGTCGTTTTTGTCGCGCGCGGGCTGGTTGTAGTCCCAACGCAGACCGTAGCTCAGCGTGAATGTGGAGTTGATTTTGTAGTCGTCCTGAACGAAGCCCGTTAAGAAATAGAAGCGCGCGTATCGTGGCGGTCGGACGTAGTTGCGTGACGTCGTTTGCGGAATCCCAAGCAGAAAGTCGGCCCAGGCGTTGCCGGACGCGAAGCCCGTGAAGTTATACGTGCCGAACTGAGGGCGCTGAAAATCGTTGTACTGCTGCGGACGGTATTCAACGCCGGCCTTGATCGTATGCCTGCCACGGATGTGCGTGATCTGGTCGACGAACTGGAACGTATTCTCGGCAGGGGCGGCGTTGGCGATCTGCGTCATCGTCTGAAAACCAGTGATCGTGAGTGAGGGAATGTTCTCCACACCCGGAGCCGGTTGCAGACCCTGAATTCCTAGTTGATCGACCAGTTCCTGGCCAAAGAGGATGCCGGCTCGCGGATTAAAGTTGCGGGCAAAACCTGCTTTGAACTCGTTGATGAGGGTTGGGGTAATGGTCCATGTATCGGAAATGGCCACCTGGCGCGCCATACGCACCTGAACGCGATAGCCAGTAAGTTCGGCCGGTAGTCCGCTATCCAATACCTTCGGTTGCGACCGCTTGTAGCTCACGCGCGCATAGAGGTTGTTGTTGGACTTCAATGCGTAATCCACGCGAACGTCGAACTGGTCGTGCCGGATCTGTTGCGGAACGGCGTCACGATAGTTGGCGTTGGTGAGGTTAGGCCCACCGAAGTTCGGCAGCGGATAGAAACGCTCCTGCCAGCGGACGGATCCCTGGTTCAGCAGGTTCGCCGGAATCACGTTGCCGGGGAACGGGGCGCCGCCATCATAGGGGTTTCGGAGCGCGGCGAAACCGGAAAAATTACCGGTGCGCATTGCGGCGGCGGGCACGCTGGGGGTGATGATGGCAGGCTGACGCTGCCGCTCTCCCTCAAAGGTTCCGAAGTAAAACAGCTTGTTGCGCTTGATCGCCCCACCCACCGAAACGCCAAAATTGTTTCGAATATTCTGACCCTTCGTCGTGGCGAAGAACGGCCGGGCATTGAGCGCCGAGTTCTCGTGGTACCAGAACAGCGCGCCGTGAAAGGCGTTTGTGCCGCTTTTGGTGATCGCGGTGATGTTGGCCACTTCGCCAAACTCGGCCTTGTTGTTCACGATTTCGAAGCGCACCTCCTGGATGGACTCGAAGCTGGGCTCGGCGGGGCCGATGGAGTTGCCGAAAGCCGGCGAGTTCGAACTAATGCCATCGACGTTGAAGTAGTTCTGGCTGCCGCGCGCACCGCCGAGCGAGAACCGCGATCCGCCGCCCTGGCCGCCTGTGGGCGTGAGGAAGACGTAGCGGTACAAGCCGGAGTCTCCGGTGCCGGACACAGTGGAACGGATGTTCAAAGGAAGATCGTTTAAGTCACGTGTAGTGCGGACAGAGGCAATGGAAGCGGAATCGGTTTCGATCACCGGGGCCGCGCCCTGAACGGTGACCTCCGTGCCGACTTCGCCGACCTCCATACGCACGTCCACACGCACCGTGCGGAGAGCCGCAACATCGATTCCTTCGACGGTGAAGGTCTTAAAGCCAGCGGCCTTCGAGGTGACCTTATATGTGCCGGCATTCAGGTTCGGCACTTCAAAGGTTCCGGAATCGCCGCTGCTGACGGCGCGGGAAACGTTCGTGCCCTGGTTCGTCACCTGGACTCCCGCGTTGGGAATGACGGCGCCCGTTGAATCGGTTACCGTGCCGGTGATACTGCCGAAGGTTGCCTGCCCGTGAAGCGTGGACAGGGAAGAGGAAAGAACTCCGAAAAGAACGCCCAGATAGAATCGCATCGAAAGAACCCCCGCAGTGTGAAATCCGCTGTCTCTATGATGCTGCTCATGGGGAAGTTTCGCAACAGGCTGACGACATTCGGTGGAGGCTGCTTGACACTATATTAGGTTTCAATATACTGACCATAGATATATGGACCACGTTTCGCTTTCCCCGGCCGCGTTTCAGATTCTGGTTGCGCTGGCGGAGGGTCCGCGGCACGGCTACGCCATCATGAAGGAAGTTTCCGAGGCCACACGCGGGGAAGTGCGGCTGAATCCGGGCACGCTGTATACGACTATCCGCAAGCTTGTTGAGGATGACCTCATTCGCGAAACGGCGGCGCCGGCGCGCGACGAAGAGCCCGACGAGCGGCGGCGCTACTACGCCATTACGCCGATGGGGCGGCGGATCGCCAAGGGGGAGTTCGAGCGGCTGCGCGAAACGATGGAGCGGGCGGCGAAGGTGTTGTTGAAGCCCGCACGGTAGGAGTACGAGGCGATGCGGCTGTGGCGATGGCTCGTGCGGCTTTATCCGGAAGAGTTTCGCCTCCAGTACGGCCGCGACGTGCAGGACGCCCTGGAAGAGCGTTCGCGCGAGGAGAGAGGACCGAAGTTCGTGGTAGAAGCGGCCGGGGATGTGGTGGCGACCGCGTGGAAGGAGCACTGGCGCATCATGTTTCGAGATTTCATTCACAGCTTCCGGCGGATGCTGGCTCATCCCGGTACGGCCCTGGTAGCCATACTGTCGCTGGCACTCGGCATCGGCACAAACACGACGATGTTCAGCATTATTTACGCGTCCATGCTGCGCCCGATTCCGTACCCCGATGCCGACCGGCGCATGATGGTGTTTCAGGTTCAGACCAATACAACGAACGATCAGACGATGGGCGGGGCCACATCGTCCGATTTCATGGATTGGAGGGAAAACAGCAAGACGCTCGACCAGTGGCACCTGTTCACGGGCGGAACCCAGACAACGTCGCTCGCCTCGGGAGTGGCCGAGCGGATTGTGCATCAAGCGGTCACACCCGGCATGTTGAAGGATTGGGGTATCCGGCCAATTCTGGGCCGGCTGCCCCAGGCGGGCGAAGAGGAATCGCGCGTGGGACTAATCAGTGAAGAGTATTGGAAACGCAGTTTCGGTGGGGACCAGAGTGTGATCGGCCGCGCCTTTGGAGCCTCGAACGAAAGCGGGACGATCGTGGGCGTGCTGCCGGCGGGCGCGGAGGTTTTCGGAGAACCGGGACGGGTGGACGCGTGGAGCCTGGTGGACCTTAATCCGGGATCGATTTGGGTGCAGCGGCAGATTCCGTGGCTGCTGGCCTCGGCGCGGTTGAAACCGGGTGTCACGATCGAGCAGGCCCAAGCGGAGATGAGCGCGATCGCTGCGCGGCTGGAGAAGGCGCATCCGCAGACGAATAAGAACCGGGGGGTGAAACTGGCCAGTTTCCGCGATGCGCGAAACGGGAAACTGGGCGATCTGCTCTACCCGCTGTTTGGCGCGGTGGGGTTTGTGCTGCTGATCGCGTGTGCGAACGTAGCGAATCTATTGCTGGCGCGGGCATCGGCGCGGCGCCGGGAAATTTCGGTGCGGGCGGCGATTGGAGCTACGCGCGGAAGATTGATCCGCGAGTTTCTGGCAGACGGTGCGGTGCTTGCGATACCGGGCATTCTGCTGGGGATTCTGTTCGCCTATGGCGGGCTGCAACTGTTCCGCGCGATCGTGCCACAGGGCTTCCCGGGCGCGTCGCTGGTAGAGCTGAACATTCCGGTGCTGGCGTTTACGGCGGCTGTTGGCGCCGCGGCGAGCATTGCGGCGGCATTCTTCCCAGCACTTCAGGGGGCGCGCGTGGAGCTGACGGGAGCGCTGAAGGAGAGCGGACGTGGTTCGGGTTCACGCATGCGGCAGTATCTTCGCTCGTCGCTCGTGGCCGGCGAGATTGCGCTGGCGTTAGTGCTGTTAGTCGGTACTGGACTGCTGATCAACTCGACGATTCGGTTGGCGGGTATGGAGCGAGGTTTCGACGCCAAGAACGTGATGGTGGTGGAGTTGGATCTTGCCGGTAAACGCTATATGACGAACGCACCGAAACGCGAGATCGATATGCGTTATGTAGAGCCGGCAACGGGCCAGTTTATCGAACATGCGCTGCGCTCAGCTCGGGCGCTGCCGGGAATCCAACATGCGGCGTTCGGGGCCAATATTCCCTTGGGGCCGAACCGCCAGGGGGGAACGCGGGTGCGTGTCGTGGGTGGAGCGGATAACGTGACTGAGTTGCGCAGAGCCGTTTTCAACTCAGTCACATCGGACTACTTCACGACGCTTGGCATCCCGTTGAAACAAGGCCGTGCGATCACGGAAGGTGATACGCAGTCGTCGCCGTGGGTGGCCGTAGTAAACGAGGCGTTCGTGCGCGAGTTTTTTCCGAACGGGAATGCGCTGGGTCAGGTGGTGATGCTGCATGCCGGGCCGGAGGACCGGCCACGCGAAATCGTTGGAGTGGCGGGAGACACGAAGCAGTTTAACGCGCGGAATCCGACACAGCCGGAGGTGTATGCATCGCACTTTCAGCAGCCGCGCGAGATTCCCGGCAATTTTCAGGGTGTGCGATTCCGCTCGTCGCTTATCTTCCGTACGAATGGTTCGGCGCCGCCGTCGAGGGCGACGGTAGAGAAGATGATCGCGGCGTTCGACAAGAATTTGCCGATCGTGAACATGCGCTCGCTGGAGGAGCACGCCTCCATGCGCAGCGCGGGAGTGCGGCTGGTAATGAATCTGCTGGGGGCGTTCTCGGGCATCGCGGTGCTGCTGGCGGTCATCGGCATCTATGGGCTGATGAGCCACGCGGTGGCCGATCGCGTGCATGAGATCGGTATCCGCTCCTCGCTCGGTGCGTCGCGCGGGCAGATTCTGTGGCTCATCGGAGGTTACGGGTGCAAACTGGCGGTGGCGGGTATTGTAGTGGGCGTGGTCGGCGCGTGGATGGCTTCGCGGCTCCTGCAGGCGATGCTGTTTGGCGTGAGACCGGGCGACCCGACGACGATGGCGGTGATGGCGGCGATCCTGCTTGCAGTTTCAGCGGCGGCATGTGCGCTGCCGGCGATGCGCGCGACGCGGATCGATCCGGTCGTGGCGCTGCGGCAGGAGTAGGGCGGCGGACGGCTAAAATGGAAGCGGTCCCGCCATGCCCTTGGAATCGCGCGCCAATCCGCTCGAGCAATTCTTCCAGTTCGCATTGCTGGGAATGATCGCGGCTGGATACGGCGCCGTCGCGAGTTCGGGTACGCTCGACTTGCCGACGATGCTGCTGACGGGCGCCGCGATTCTGGTGCGGCTCGGCATCGCCGCGGGACTATTGCGTTACTCCCTTTCCGAACGCGCGGCAACGCTCCTCGCGGTTGCCTACATCGGATTCTATCCGGTCGACTATTTCTTTTTGTCGGCCGACTTTCTGAAGTCCACCGTTCATCTGGTCTTTTTCATCAGCGCGGTCCTGTTGTTGAAGGCATCGACGCCGCGCGACTACAAATTGCTGGAGTTGATCGCGTTTCTCCAGATGCTCGCCGGAAGCGTACTCTCGATCAACGCACTGTACCTCTTCTTTCTCGCGATGTTCTTGTTGGCGGCCACGGCCGCGCTGGCCTCGGGTGAGGTGCGCGCAAAGGTGGATTCGAGCGCACGGGTTACCTTCTCGACGCTACGTGGCGCGCGGCGCGGGCTGGGCTTCCTGAGCGTATTCACGTTCGCGGCCATCCTCGCCTTGGGCGGCATGTTCTTCGTCTTGCTGCCACGCACGGCGCACGCGGCGCTGCGGCATCTGATTCCCAACCGCTTCCATTTGCCGGGTTTCTCGAATGAGATGACGTTGGGCCAGATCGGCGAGATCCGCATGAGCTCGACGCCGGTGATGCACGTTCGCGTGTACGACACTCCGGCGGGCGTGGATATGAAATGGCGCGGCACAACTCTCTCGCAATTCGATGGGCGGCGGTGGTTCAACGAAATTGATCGCGGCGAACCGATTCTGGTGGAGAAACGCCAAGCTGTATTAGCGACTCCGGAACAGTGGGCGCGACCGGGCAGGCGCGTGCAGTATGAGGTGCACCTAAAGTCGGCGACCGAGGATGCGCTGTTCTTCCTCGGGGTTCCCGAGGCGATCATGATCGATGCTCCGCAAATCATCCGGACGTCGGCGAGCGCGTATCGAACAGGTGGGCTCGCCTATCCGATGCGATACGAAGCGCGCAGTTTTCTGGACGATCCGCAGACACCGCCGCTGACGCCGCCCGCGATGGGACCGGCCTCGCGCCACATTTATCTGCAACTTCCGCCGATGGACCCCGCCATCGGCCGGCTCGCTCAGGAAGTGACGAACGTTGGCGTGACGTCGGAGACGAAGGCGCGCGCGTTGGAGACACATCTGCGCACGCAGTACAAGTACACAACACAGTTGCTGTCGGCGGAAGTGAAGGATCCGATGTCGCATTTCCTGTTCCAGCGCAAGGCGGGACACTGCGAGTACTTTGCTTCTTCGATGGCGCTCATGTTGCGTACGATCGGA
>DASRHX010001179.1:0-3340 GCA_035650295.1 Bryobacteraceae bacterium
ACAAAAAAGTACGGGTCGTCTACAATAAAGGTGGGTTATAGCCGATGGTTGAGTGGACGGGCACGAGTGAACCTCCTGTCGCCATCGGGCATCCCTGATCCGCCACCCGTTTAGAACATTGACAATTCACTGGACTCGGCCCGCAGTCCGTGGTAATTAGGTAGTAGAGGAACCGGTTGTTCGGAGGAATAACTAGTTCCGGCACCTGCCTGCCCACTGAAAGCCCGCAATCCCTCGTCAGTTCTGTAATTGGGAGTGCATGTTTCCAGTTTTAAGTTCGAAGGAGAATTTTACCTTCCATGGACAGTGATCGTAAGTATAAGTCCCACGGCTACATGGATGGCGATCGGGACCAAAACCAAGGCTTCCGAGGACGCGAGGATCGTCCACGACCCCAAGGCCCGCGACCGCCGATCGATATCACGGGCCCACGCCTTCCCCGCATGGTGCAATCGGTTACCGCCGCCCGATGTTGGAATTGCGCCACAACGCTCCCGTTGGGAGTGGATTTCAAAGGTACCTGCCCTAAATGCAATTCCGATCTTCATTGCTGCAAGCAATGTGCGCATTTTGAACCAGCGACGCGTTTTCAATGCTTAAAGCCCATCCCGATACGCATTTCGCCGAAGGATACAAGTAACGAGTGCGAGTTGTTCAGCTCGCGCGTGACCGTTGCCCGGGAAGTTACCTCGTCCGGCGCCGCCGCCTCGCAAGGCGCCACGTCGCAGTCGCCCCGCACACCCGCCGACGCACGCGCAGCCTTCGACAACCTGTTTAAGAAGTAAGCCGCGGCGAGAGGGAGGGAACTCCTAGGTGCGGAACCGCTCGTCGATTTCCACCTGATAACCGCTGGCCAGGCGATTTGTTTCGTTCGCCATTCCGACCACAGCCATCAGCTCGGCAAACATCGCGTCGCTCATTCCCGCTTTGCGCGCACTCGCCGTGTGTGAGGCGATACAGTACCCGCACTGGTTGGTGGCACTAATCGCAACGTAGAGCATCTCCTTCACCAGGGGATCAAGCGCGCCTGGCGCCATCACCACCTTCACGCTCTCCCACGTGCGCTTGAGCAAGGGCGGATCGTGCGCGAGGGCCTTCCAGAAGTTGTTGATGTAATCCGTCTGCCTCGTCGCGAAGATGTCGTCATAGACAGCGCGCACCTCAGACGAGGCGTCCTCGTATTCGATCAAACCGCATGTCGCCATATATCAGAATTTAAGCAGGCTGCGAAGCCCACTTGAGCGCCGAACTTCGGGCGCTTTTTCTCCCGACAGCTGCTCGCAAAACGCCGTCGCGGCGCGGGCAAACTCCGAGCCCGGCGGCGCGGGCTTTCCGTTCAACACCGCTGCGCGCAGAGTTTTGTAATCGTTGGGAAACACCTGCCCGATCGGCCTGCCCAAATGCTCGGTAAGATCATCCGGCGCCAGATCGTCTTCATGCCAGCGATTCACTAGGACAATTGTGCGCTCCTTGCTAACGCCCCAACGTTCCAACTCTGCACAGCGCTGCTTAGCCAGCCGTAGCGGTAACACCTCGGGCGTTGTCACGATGCACACCATTCGCGCCCGCCGCACCAACTCCTTTGTAGCGAAGTTCACCAACTCCGGCAGGTCCGCCAAAACGTAATCGTAGTAGGGGCGTACCCGGTCAAGCAGTAGAAAGTAATCCAACCATTGCGGCAACGGCGCATCTTTGTGCGGAGTGGCAAAGAGCCAGTCCACGCCATCGGCGCGCTGAACGATCTGGTTCAGCGTCAGCAGGTCGAGGTCGCGCACATTTTCCAGCGCCCGAGCCAGGCCGTGTTCGACATCGGCGTTTAGCATTACCGACAGCACTCCGGAGCGCAGGTCCGTCTCGAGCACGAGTACGCGCTTCTTCAGCTGCGTTCCCAGTGCTGTGGCCGTATGAAGCAGCACGGTGCTCGCTCCGCTACCGGCTTTCGATGGCAGGAAAAGGATCAACTTCTCTTCAATGGATGGCCGTGAGAGATGGATCGCCTGATCGATCGCTCTCAACAACTGCTCCTGCTCGACAGGGAAGTCGATGCTGGCAATCACCTCAGCCTCTGCCATCTCGTCGTTCGTCATCGGTCCCGCACCTACGGCGATTACCGCCAACCCAGCCTTGCGTTCATGCAAACTTTGCACGCAAACGGCACCCTCGACCGGATCGGCGAAGTCGACCAGAGCCATTTCGGCATGGGCCCCATGGAACAGCTTTGCCAGCGCGGCGCCCGTGGGAATTTCGTTCTCCGTCGCTACCGGCAAGAGCTGGCCGGATTCAGCGGCAGCCTGTTTTAGATATTCCGCCCGGACGAAGGAGGAACCGAGAATAAAACAAGGAAACATAGAGCCTCAGCACTGAATCGGCGCAAATCTGGCGAAACTGTAGTAAATCTTCGCCTTACTCGGACTCTACTACGATACAGCCGGCAATCCCGCCAGCGCCATGGCCAGTTCGGCGTCATCGTAATTTTGATCTACCAACTTGCCCGCCTGGAAATCGATGTACGCTTGCATATCAAAATGTCCATGGCCACAGAGATTGAATAGGATCACCTCGGCGCGGCCCTCGCGCTTGCAGCGAAGCGCCTCGTCGATCGCGCCCTTCACGGCGTGGTTTGCTTCGGGCGCGGGTATGATGCCTTCGGCCTTGGCGAAAGTGAGACCAGCCTCGAAGCAGCCCACTTGGTGATAGGCACGTGCCTCGATCAAGCCGAGTTCGGCGATGTGGCTCACCAGCGGCGCCATACCGTGATATCGCAAGCCGCCCGCATGAAATCCCGGAGGCGTGAAGGTTGAGCCGAGCGTATGCATTTTCACGAGCGGGGTCAGGTGCGCGGTGTCGCCGAAGTCATACGCGTAGCGCCCGCGCGTCAGGCTCGGACAAGCAGCCGGCTCGACGGCCACCATTCGCACGTTCGCACCACCGCGCAACTTCGCGCCCAGAAATGGAAATGCGATACCCGCGAAGTTCGATCCGCCGCCGGTGCAGCCAACAATGACATCCGGCCCTTCGCCCGCCATTTCCATCTGGGCCATCGCTTCCTGTCCCAGCACGGTCTGGTGCAGCAGCACATGATTCAGCACGGAGCCAAGGGCATACTTCGTGTCGTCGCTCTGCGCGGCCACCTCGACCGCTTCTGAGATTGCGATCCCCAGGCTGCCTGGATGGCCTGGGTGTTGCGCAAGTATGGCCCGGCCACAGTTGGTCTCAATCGACGGCGAAGCCACGCAGCGCGCGCCGTATGCTTCCATCAAGGCGCGCCGGTAGGGCTTCTGGTCGTAGGAGACGCGTACCATGAACACGTCTATCTCGATGCCAAACATTGCCCCTGCCA
>DASRHX010001180.1:0-4145 GCA_035650295.1 Bryobacteraceae bacterium
GGCAGACGTACGAAATGGGCCAAGCTCTTCATCCGAGTAAAACCCGCTGATGAAGGTGCGGAGGCCGTTCCGGAACAAAACGCCACCCATCCGTTAGCTTTTTGATTCGATGCTGCTTTCGCAGCTCTGCCGAAAACTCACGTTGCAGTCGCTTTCGGGCAATGAGGAAGCCGCCCGTCGGCTCGTGCGAGCGTGGCGCAGTGCCAACCCTGTGGCGGGCGGCGGCGCTCGGATTGATGGACGGCGTCGAGGCATACTTTGTACTGGACACGCCACTCTCGCGGCCGACGTTACGAACGCGTTCTGGCGTGCGTGCGATGGAGGGCAGCGGCTAGCCGGCGAGTATTTGCTCAGCCGTGGTGCCGGCATGAACGGTGCCGGATACGATGGGCTTACACCGATGGGCGCGGCCAGGCGAAGCAGCGCTGAATCCGGTAGCGGCTTGGTAGCTCGGCAAGCTGGGGGTCTGCCACAGAATCAGAGTGACTGGGCGCCGAGGCGATCCCGCCTACACCAGCGCCAGCCGTTGCTGCTCCGGCCGGGGCGGCGGCTTCTCGATCAACTCCCGCCGTTGGTGCCGGAGCATGGCCGCGACGAGTTGCCACGTCGGTCCAGGCGTGTCGCGCCATGGCGCAGGAATGGTGATCATGCAGTATGCCGCGTCTTCGGGTCGTAGTTGAAAAGCCTGCATGGCGGCTCATCAACTGTCGCCATTCTTCGAACGTGGCGTAGCCCGCCTCGATCAATCCACACTCAGCGGGAATCTCAGTCGTGTTGACGATACCAGCGGGCATCACGAAATAGAACTCGATCGAGTATCGTAGACCCATTCGACGCTTCAGCGGATGTTTCAGTTCCGTCAGGAAGTCAGCGCGCGAGGTTTTCACCTCATAGCAGACACGCTTCATTGCTGTGTGTGGCAGGTCGTTGAGTGCGAATGCATCGAGACGCTGCGCTCCGTTGTTGTCGCGGCCAGTGCCGACGCGCAGTTCCCGGAAGAATAACCATTCCGATGTGGCGTGCAGGGCACGTTCGAGGATGTCAATCAGCGCTCCTTCATTCGGCCTCGCTTCTGGTGTTACGGGCTGAACAGAAACGGCTACGGCTCCCATGCCGGCGATTATGGCACGGTGGAGGGGGTGTCGTGCCGTTCCGGAGCGACGATTGGAAAAGGAAGATAATGTGCGAGCACTCCCTGACACCGGTGCTTGCTAGCTTAACTACCGAACGTCGCATCCTTCTCATGTCGGGTGAAGTTCTCACACGAGAGGCTGTGAGTTTCCGCGATCACCAGTCTCTAACGATCCGGTTACGAGCGGCATGGCTTGAATGGCTTGCGCTGCCGATGCTCCGTGGGTTAGCATGGTGACCCTCAACTCAGTGGATTCGCGGCGCAGCAGACCATGGCACGGTTCGAAACAAACACGATTTTGGCAAGCGGAGCGCGCCTGGGACCATACCAAATCGTCACCCTGATCGGTGAGGGCGGGATGGGAAAAGTCTACCGCGCCGTAGACACTCGTCTGGGCCGCACTGTAGCTATCAAGATTTCCGCTGAGGAGTTCAGTAGCCGATTCGAACGGGAGGCGCGGACGATATCAGCCCTGAACCATCCCCACATCTGCACACTCTTCGACATCGGATCGTTGCCCTCCGGCGCCGGTTACATGGTAACGGAGCTAGTGGAAGGCGAAACCTTGCGCGAGTGGTTGAAACATTCAACTGATGTGGAGCACCGGATCAGGATTGCGCGGCAAATTCTCGACGCGCTTCGTGCAGCGCATGGCGTTGGCATCATTCATCGCGACTTGAAGCCGGCAAACATCGTGGTCCGTTTCGATGGCTACGTGAAAGTGCTGGACTTCGGTCTTGCAAGGCGGATTGCAACGGCTAGTGCGTTCAACGCCGAAGAGACCGTGACGACAGACGTAAGTGCTCCTGGACAGTTGACAGGGACCGTTCCTTATATGTCACCGGAGCAAATTCTCGGGCAGGAAGTCGATGAGCGGAGCGATCTGTTCGCATTTGGAATTATTCTGCACGAGATGCTAACCGGACAACATCCCTGGCCGCACAAGTCAACGGTCGATACGCTGCACGCGATTGTTCACGATGAAGCGCCTCTACATCAGGGCGTTTTCGGTAGTGTCATCAACACACTTCTCCAGAAGAACCGGGACGAGCGTTATTCCTCCGCTGAAGCTGTTCTCGAAGCTCTCGCAAAGCCGGCTGCTTTCCAAGAGGCTCCCAGCCGCCCTGCTTTCACCCGTCTGATCGTGCTTCCATTCCGCATCCTGCGAGGGCACGAGGCGTCCGATTTCCTGGCTGTCAGCTTGCCGGACGCCATCACGAACTCGCTCACCGCCATTGATTCTCTGGTCGTGCGGTCCACGATGACGGCTACACGCTTTGCCGCCGCTCCGGAATTGGACGTGAAGATGGTGTCCGAACAAGCGCAAGTTGATGCAATCCTGACCGGCACCATCCTTTCCGATGGCGAGCGCCTGCGGGTGACTACACAACTTGTTCAAGCGCCCGATGGCAAGCTAGTTTGGTCGAATACCTCGCAGGCTACATTGCGCAATATCTTTCAGCTTCAAGATGATCTGGTTGAACGGATTGTGCAGTCTCTGACGCTCCCTTTGACTGCGCGCGAGCACCGCGCGCTCAAGCGTGACGTTCCTACCAGTGCGATTGCCTACGAATGTTACCTTCGTGCCAATCAACTGGTGATTGCTGGCGATTTGCAAAGCATGACCCTGGCGAGGGATCTATACCGGCGCTGCGTGGACGACGACGCCGGTTATGCGCCGGCGTGGGGATGTTTAGGGCGAGTCTACCGCTTCCTGGCGAAGTATGGTATCGACCAAGCCGACAATTTTGCGGCCGCCGATGGGGCGTTTAAGAAAGCCTTCAGACTCAACTCGGAGCTGGCTCTTGCTCATAACTTCTATACCCTTCTTGAAACCGATCTCGGATGACCGGTTGAAGCTATGGAACGTCTGCTGAAGCGCGCACACTCACATCGCAACGATCCTAATCTATTCGCCGGTCTTGTTCACGCATGTCGCTACTGTGGTCTGCTGGAAGCGTCTGCTGCTGCGCACGAGATTGCCCGGCGACTCGATCCTCACGTCCGGACAAGTGTCCCGTTTACCTACCGGATTTTAGAGGAACATCAGAAAACGCTCGATGCCTGCGGCCCGACGGATATGTGGGCTCGTCCAGAGGCTCTTGATGCACTCGGCCGTACGGAGGAGGCGCTCGAACAGCTACGCGAACTCGGGAACGCTAATCCCTGGATTGTGTTCTGGCGGATTTTACTGGAGGGCGATCGCCAAAAAAGCCTTGGCGCGCTCCAACGAGCACAAGCGATCTTCCCGGTACATACCAGTGATCCGGAGGCTCGGTTTTTTCAAGGATGCCTTCTTGCGAGGTTGAGCGACGCTGAACGGGCGTTGGAGTTCCCGTCCCTTGCGCTCGATGAGGGATACCACTGTCATTATGCGCTGTTGCATGAACGAAATCTGGAGCCGTTGCGTTCTGACCATCGGTTCAGTGTGCTTGTGGACCGGGCGGCCGCACTGGATCGTCGAGCGCGAACCGTGTTCTTCGACAATGGCGGTGATGTGATCTTAGGACTTCACTTGGATGCACACGCCTGCCGTCCGCTTCGAACTCACCGGCCCGTCGCGGCTAAAGGATGAACCTTCGCGTCTGAAGAAACCTGCGCCAGTGTCGTTGCGTCTCGGCAAGCGAAGGCGGTGGCGTGATGCGTTGGACGATGATTGTCGCGCTGTTCGCGACGGCGGGCACGATGCTGTGGGTCAATGGGCAGTCCCCTCGGGACGGCACACTGGTCTGGGAATTTGCGACTATCGAGTCACTTCAAGAAGGTTGGATCGGAAATACCAAGACGACATCGGCGAACATTTGCTATCAGGCATCAAATGGCTGCCGATGGATACTTTTCGAGTTGAACGCTTGGGACAGATCAACCATGCCCTTGCCGCAGCGATGGCGCGGTTGGGTGGGCCTGGCCGGGAGCCGGTCCCTTGACGCAGGCCGGCCCAAAAACAGGCCATCGGTGTTGATGAAGCGTGAGTTTTCGGCAGAGCTGCGAAAGCAGCATCGAATCAAAAAGC
>DASRHX010001181.1:0-2507 GCA_035650295.1 Bryobacteraceae bacterium
AGTATGGCTTGAAGAGCGGTTCTCAGATCAATTTCGTCACCAAGCGTGGCGGCCAGAATTTCCATGGCACCGGATACTGGTATAAGCGGCATGAGATGTTCAATGCTCAGAACTTCTTCAACAATCGTGACCGCATCACCAAGCCGATCTATCGGGTCTCAACGCTCGGCGGCAACATCGGAGGCCCCGTTCCGGTACCGATCCCGATCCTCAATCCGGGCGCCAAGGGGATGAATTTCTTCTACTCCCTCGATGACACTCAGACCATCTCGCCCTCGCCGATCCGCCGCTGGACCATGCCGACCGAGCTCGAAAGACGAGGTGATTTCTCTCAATCTCGCCTCGCCAATGGAAACCTCATCGCCGTTCGCGATCCGCTAACCGGTGCGAATTTTCCAAATAACATCATTCCGCAGAACCGGGCGAACGCGAACGGCTTGGCTCTTATGGCCATTTTGCCGCTGCCGAACAACCCCACCTGCGGCGGACTCGGCGGTTGCAATTTTGTCGTTCAGCAGCCCAGTCTCGACAAACCGCGCCGGCAGCATCTGCTCCGCGTCGATGTCAGGCCGACCGACAAGGACACCTTCAGCATCAAGTATCAGAACTGGTTCACCAAGAGCGCCGGTATCGAGGTAGCGGGCTCCTCCTCGCGCTGGGGCCTTCTCGATCAGCGTTACGATTTTACAGCCGACCAGGGCACCATTCACTACACCAGAATCGTCACCCCCAATATCGTGAACGAGTTTATGATCGGCGTGTTCTATAGCACCGAAAATGGACCGCCCACTAACCAGGCCGCACTCGACAGCGTTACCCGCGACAAGCGAGGCCTCGCCGGCCTTCGACAGTTTGCCCCACAGAATAACCCGCTGAATCTGATTCCGCGGCTTCAGTTCGGCAACCTTCCGCAGCACAGCTTTACCGACACCTCAGCGGCTAACAACACGCACATCCTGTACGATGGCCGCTGGCCGATCACCGGCGCCGACACCGCGTTTCCGATCAGCAACAACCTGACTTGGAACCGTGGCGTCCATACGTTCAAGATGGGCGTGATGCGCGAACACGAGCGCTTCGGCCAGGCTCGCTCGGGCACCTTCGGCGGTGAATTCAATTTCCAGACCGATGCCAACGACCCCGGGAACACCAACTACGCGATTGCCAACGCCTACATCGGCCACGTCCGCAGCTACAGCGAATCCATGGGCCGCGTTCCCGACAATCGCTATCAAAGCACTTGGGCGTGGTTCGTCCAGGACACCTGGAAGGTCCGCCGTAACCTGACTCTGGATATCGGCCTGCGCATGTACAGATGGGGATTCCCTCTCTGGGGCAACGGAGAAGCTTCCGGTTTCGCTCTCGAGCGCTTTGATCCCAGATGGGGAGGAAAGCCGCCTGTTTTGTTCCAGCCAACTTGCGTCGGAACCTTTCCCTGCACCGGCGCAAACCGCCGTGCGCTCAATCCGCTCACCAATGAAACTTTACCCGCCAACTTTATCGGATTGATGGTTCCCGGCACCGGGTATAGCTGCGGACCTATCACGCCGAAAACTCCTTGCTCCGTCAACGGCATCGTTGTGCAGAACGATGGCAAGTATCTCGAAGGCGCCGACAAGGGCTTCTACGAGCCTCTTCCCATCCAGTTCGACCCCCGATTCGGCTTGGCTTGGGACGTCATGGGGGATGGCAAGATGGCCCTCCGCGCGTCATGGGGAGCCTTCCACGACGGAACCGGCGGTCCGACTTTCAAAGGCGGACCCGCGTTCCAGTTTGAACGCCAGATCTTTTTCACGGATCTCGATTCGTACCTGACGGGAAGCAGCGCGACTCCCACCACTACCGTCGCCGGAGCTTTCCGCGAAGGCCAGAAACGCCCCGTAACTTACAACTACACTCTCGGTATCCAGCGCGAGTTAGGCTGGAAAACCGTCCTCGACGTCGCCTACGTCGGCAACAACACACATCACATCAGCAACTATCCGGGCGGCAGCTCGAGAGATTACAACCTCAATATTCTTCCCCAGGGAGTCCGCTTCCGGCCCGAGAGCACCGATCGAACAACCGGCAATCCGTTCCCTGACCAGTTCCTCCGTCCTGTTATTACCGGTTTCAATGACATCAATATTGCGGGACCGGGCGCTTCGGCCCGCTATGATTCGCTCCAGGCCCAGATCACGCGCCGGTTCATCGGCGGAGTGGAGCTGGCTGGAGCGTACACCTATGCCGGCGGCACGCAGAGCTACTACATTGGCACGCTCACCAACGCGACCGATGGCGGCCGCTACCAGCAGCTCTCATCGAAGCTGAACCGAAGCCGGAATGTGGATTTGCAGCAGCACGTCGTCAACTTCAGCTATGTGATCGATGTCCCCGGTGGAAGCAAGCTGATACCGGGCAAAGTTTCCAAGTTCATTCTGGACAAATGGCAGATCTCCGGAATCTCGACGTTTGCGAATGGCGGCGTCCAGAACGTCACATTCACCACAAGCAATAACCAGGACTTT
>DASRHX010001182.1:0-4316 GCA_035650295.1 Bryobacteraceae bacterium
ATCTTCACCAAGGGCGCGCCCGACGTGCTTCTGGCGCGATGCTCACACGAGTTTGCGGCGCCCGCCAACAGGCCCCTCACCGAGGAACGCCGCGCGGAAATAGTAAACGCGACGGAAGAACTGGCGGGCGAAGCGTTGCGCACGCTTGGAGTGGCTTACCGGGCGCTGCGGAAGGGGGCGCATGAGAAAGACTCCACCGATGAGAGCATCGAAAGCGGTCTGGTGTTTGCAGGCCTGGTCGGCATGATCGATCCGCCGAGGGAGGAAGCGAAGCAGGCTGTCGCTCGCGCCAAAAAGGCCGGGATACGCCCGGTCATGATAACCGGTGATCACCCGGTGACCGCCGCGGTGATTGCGAAAGAACTCGGCATTGCCGGGAATAGTCGGGCCGTTACGGGAACGGAACTCGAACGGCTGTCGGACGAAGAGTTGCATCAAGCTGTCCAAAGGACTTCGGTGTATGCGCGGGTCAACCCCGAGCATAAACTCCGGATCGTGCAAGCGCTCCAGCACGACGGAGCCGTGGTTGCGATGACGGGCGATGGAGTTAACGATGCGCCCGCGCTGAAGACCGCGGACATCGGCATCGCGATGGGAATCACCGGAACCGATGTTTCCAAGGAAGTTGCCGATGTGGTGCTGGCCGACGACAATTTCGCCACGATCGTTGCCGCGGTGGAGGAAGGCCGCTCGATTTTTTCCAACATCCGGAAGTTCCTGCGCTTCCTCTTGTCTTCCAATATCGGGGAAGTAATGACGATGTTCTTCGGCGTGCTGCTGGCGAAATTCATCGGACTGAAGGCCGGGGAGGATGGCCTGGCACTACCGCTGCTTGCCACGCAGATTCTGTGGATTAATCTGGTGACGGACGGCGCGCCGGCGCTTGCCCTGGGCCTCGACGCCGCCGATGCGGAAGTCATGGACAAGCCTCCTCGTCCGCGTGGAGAAAACGTGATCACGCGCCGCATGTGGGCCGGTATTGTCTTCGTCGGAGCTGTGATGGCCACGGGGACGTTGCTCGTGCTGGACGCGAGCCTGCCCGGCGGACTCATTGAAGGCGCGGGCACTATGCGTTACGCGCAGACGATGACGTTCACGACACTGATGCTGTTTCAGATGTTCAATCTGTTCAATGCACGATCCGACGATCGAAGCGCGTTCGTGGGGCTGTTCCGAAACCATTGGCTCTGGATGGCCGTGGGAGCGTCTCTCGCCTTACAGATGGCGGTGATTTATCTGCCGTTCATGCAGCGCGCGTTTTCCACAGTTTCCTTGAGTCCAGCCGATTGGGCGCTTTGCTGTGGGGCCGCCAGTTCGGTGCTTTGGCTGCGCGAGATCAGCAAACTGGCGTTCCGCGGAGTCGATACACCAAGTCGTACCTGAGGGAATCTAACCAGGGCATTTCGCCTGCGGGTGGAGTCGTAGAAGACGTTCATCCTGTCGTATCCCCCAATCTTGAAGGAATTGGGAGTGCCAAGGACTTTGGATATGGGCGGCTTCTGCCTGTTGCGGTGGGCAAGGAAGTGGCTGGCGCGGCAGGGATGGATTTATGCGGCGTGATTGGTTGCCAACCTGCAGCATTTTTATCTTTCCTTTTCGTCAGATTCTTTTTCTCGTAGATTACTCGGAGTCGTGCTCACTGGTGGCGTCTTACGTGAAAGACATGGTACGGCACTTTGCGGCCGAGTTGACGCTGCTGGATGCCTACACTGCGAACATCATGATCCCGAGCGAGGACGAGGAAACCGATGTGGAGTGGTTGCGCCGGATGAAAGCGCGCCAGGAAAAGCGAGTTTGCCGGTGCATCAGGGGACGGACTTGGTGACGCTTCCAACGGAAGGCCGCGGACCATTGCGCCGATTCCTGCTGGGTTCGGTGACAGCAAAAGTGCTGCAGGATACCGGCGCCGCTGTGTGGACCGGTAGCCGGTCGAGCACGACGAAGAAGCCAAGGGATGTATCTTATCGCTCGATCATCTGTGCCGTGGACGATAGCAATGAGACGGAGGCGGTGTTGAGAGTAGCACAGGCATTTGTGGTGAAGTATGAGGCATCGTTGTGGCTGCTTCACGTGGTACCGCCGCCGCATCGGATCGCGGGCGAACTGCTGGTCGACGCCATGCGTGAGGAGGCAGCGCAGCTAAGAGCGGACCTCATCGTTATGGGGCACGGGCACACGCAGAGAATGTTGGGAGGCGTATGGTCGCGATCGTACTCGTTGGTCCGCGAGGCGCGAGGCGGCCCTCCGAGCTTTTCGGCTGGCACGAAGATCGTGCGCAGTTACAGAATTCGCATCCAGCCAGCATAGAGATAGAGGGCGGCCAGCACCATTCCTCCGGCGGCGGCAAGCACTGTCAAAGCTTTCCCCACACGGTCGATGACCTCAAGTTTGTGGAACACCGCAACCTGGTTGGGAATCTGGGGCGCCTCCGTTTCATCGATGTGGAGGCAGTTGTCCTCGTGCAATGAAATGAACCTGCGGTAGAACGCGAGGCAGACGATGACCAATACTAGCGCCATCCAAGCGATAACGAAGGGTGTTAAATTTGTCATGCTTGTGTCTCCTTTACCTCCCGTTCATTGCACGTAGAAGTCCAGTTGGCGCCGCGTCTACCGTGCCGGTCAAACGCTGATGACTGGACAGGGAGATTCGCGAATGATCGAATAGGAACTCGACCTTAGCCTGCCGAGCGCAGCGGAAGCGGCGCCTCGTCCAATGATCAAGAGGCCGGCGCCCATTTTGCGAGCCACCTCGGCGATCGCTTCACCGACCTCTCCAAACTCGGCGGAAGTTTCGGCGTGAACGCCTTCGATCAGCATCATTCTTGACAGTGTCGTCCTGGTCTGCCGCTCCAAGTGGGGACGCCAACTCTCGTGCACCACCGGTAATACGTGGACTAGGCCGAGTTGCGCATGATACGCGTCGGCAAATTCCTTGGCCCATCGCACGGCGACGGTGTTGCTCGACGAGAAGTCGACAGCGCATAGGACTTTGGTGAGCGTGGCCGGCTGGATCCGAGGAAAATTCTCAGCGTGGACGCCCGTCCACACCGGGCATTCGGCATCGTGAAGGACCTTCGCCGTAACTGAGCCGAGAAGGCAGCGGCGGAGAACGCCGTATCCGCGCGTAGGCATGGCAATGAGCGAGCAATCAATCTCCTGCGCGTAGCGAACGATCTCGCTCGCCGGGTCGCCGCAAAGGAGCACGCGTTTTGCGCGGCCGGGCTTGAGCTCCCCACACAGAAACGCATCCAATGCCTGTTGTGCGGCTTCGCGGCCCTGGGGACCGCACGGAGCGATCTCATCTTCCTCCTCGCCGAGTTTCGGCATGCGAAATCCGGAATCTAGAACATGGAGGATATGGATCTCCGACTGGAAGCGTTCGGCCAAGGCGATCGCATGGCGAGCGGCCGCGGCGGAGAATTCGGAAAAATCGACGGGTATCAGTATCCGTTCCAGGCGTAGCACACTGACCTCTCTTTGCACTGTTCGCGACTGCAATTGCAGTGCCGTGGATTCTTGTGACACGTGAGTGAGCGTTCAGCAGGAAAAGTTCGCAACTCAGCGCCATATCAAACCATGCTGGGTTTTTTGGCGCTACGTTGCGGATGTGGACGCGCCGTTGACGACACCAATTGAGATACCAATTCAACAATCGGCAGGTCTCGCGCGTGGCCGGGTGCGTGCAAGTGAACGGAGTGGAGGCGCGCAACAATGCGCACGCTGATCGCCGCCGACGGATCGAAGTATGGAACGGCGGGTATTGTTTCCGCCTGCCGGTTTCTTTCTCCCTTCCATCGCCACGTGGACCTCGTCTGTGTCGCTCCCAAGATCGACCAACGAAACTCGACACTTCAGCACAGATTGAACAGACGGGCGGCGAGGGTGGCCGTCCGCGTGGCAAAAACACTTGCAGCCGAGGGCATGGACGTGAAACCCTCCGCGTTGACAGGCTCGCCCGTTCGCGCACTGGTTCGCCATTCACAGAATTACGAGGTGGCTATCATCAGCGCGAAGGACCATGACGAGACAACACCAACGGGACTGGGCCCAATAGCGAGCCGTCTGATCGAGCACGCCCACACGAGTCTGCTTGTAGGCCGAGAAAGAACGAACGAACCGGAGCGGAGAATTCTGGTGCCTGTGGATGGTTCCGAGGTTTCACTGCGGGCGTTGGACAAGTTGATCGATCTGATCGACCTGGCCGAGGCCGAAGTGACGTTAATGCACGTCGTGGAGACACCGTGGCTTCCTGCGGAAGAGGAAGTGCACCAACTCGAGGACGAGTCCGCGGAAGAGGACCTTTGGGCCGAAACA
>DASRHX010001183.1:0-15186 GCA_035650295.1 Bryobacteraceae bacterium
CAGGTGATCCTACGCGCGTTGGACCCGAAGACTGGGAAGCGCGTATGGGAGTATCCGATGACCGGCTTGGGGCGTATGTGGACGGGTACGGTCTCGACGGCCGGCGGCGTCCTTTTCAGCGGCGATGACGATGGACACCTGGTCGCCCTGGACGCGAAGAACGGCAAGAACCTCTGGCACTTCAATATGGGTGAAACGCTCGGGGCTTCCCCCATCACTTACTCGGTGGACGGAAAGCAGTATGTTGCGATTGCCTCGTCAACGGCAGTATTTTCGTTCGGCTTATTCGAGCCGGTGATCGGAGTCGAGCCGCCCGTCATTCAGATAAAGTAGTAGCCCTTGAACGGAGCCTCGGAATCGAGCGAAGCTACTCGTCTCGCAGCACGAGGACCGGGTCAACTGAAGCGGCCCTCCGGCCGGGGAGGTACAGTGACAGTCCGGCCACGGTCAGCAACATCACGGCAGCCAAGCTGATCGTTATAGGATCAAGCGCCGCAATACCGAACAACATGCTGGAAAGAACCTTGGATAGGGCTACACAACCACACAGTCCAACCAGGGCGCCGGCGAGAATCGCTCGCGACCCCGTTCTCGTAATCATAAGGATCACGTCGCGCGGAACGGCGCCGAGCGCCATACGTGTGCCTATCTCGCGGGCACGCCGATTGACGGCAAACGCTGTTACACCATAGATGCCAACTGCGGCGAGCAACAGAGCGAAGACGGCAAACAAGCCAAGTGTCGCGGACTGAAAGCGGCGCTTCGCTTGAGCGTCCGAGATCAGTTCCTCCAGGCTTCCGCCTTGCATGATCGCCTGCTGCGGGTCGATGCCCGCGATCTCGCGCCGGCAGGCTTTCAGAACTTCAGAGCCGCTACCACGAAACCGAATCACCAGAAACATGAATGGACTCGGAGCCTGTGACTGCTCCACGTAGACCTCCGGCTTGAGCTGCTCTTCCGGTCCGAAATGGCGTGTGCTCCTTACCACGCCCACCACCTCACGCCAAACGCGCTTACCCGCCGCCGAGTTGATGCTGACGTGCTTGCCGATCGGACTCTCACTCGGCCAGAACCTTCGCGCCGCCAGTTCGCTCACGATGGCCACGGGAGCTGAATCGGCTCGGTCTCGTGAGTCAAAGAGTCGGCCCTGGAGGAGACTGATGCCCATCGTCTCGAAGTAGCCGGCAGAAACATGCGGACGATTGGCCATCTGCGGCCCTTCGCCCGGCTTCAACGCCCTTTCGTCGATACGTACGCTACCCGTGTCGTTGATGCCCGCGAGAGGGATGGAGTTCGATAGGGCGGCCGCCTCCACGGTTGGCAACGCGCGGACCCGCCGGAGAGCTTCTGCAAAGAATAGGCGCTGCGTGGCAGAGTCACCATATCGAGCCTCCGGCAAGTTGATCAGGCCGCTTGTCACTTGGGCCGTTCGAAATCCGAGATCGACGTTCATGACGTTGGCAAGACTGCGGGCTAATAGTCCGGCCGTCACCAACATCGTGAACGCCAAGGCCATCTGGCCTCCTACCAGAACATGCCGCAGCAAGAGGCTGCTGTGGCTCGCGCCGAGGCGAGTGTCGCCCTCTTTGAGAGCGCGAATCGGCTGATTACTAAATCCGGGTAAGGCTTGGATTAACCCGAACATCGTGCCGACGGCTACTGCGATCATCGACGTGAATATAAGCACCTGTGTATCCACTTCGACTTGCTGGATGCGCGGGATGTTGCCGGGTGCGAGCCGAATCACCAAACCGGTGCAGAAGTACGCAAGCGCCGTCCCGCCGGCGGCCCCCAGAAAGGAAAGCACCACGCTCTCTGTCAGGGCTTGACGTAGCAACCTCGCGCGCCCCGCTCCCAGCGATTCACGAACGGCCATTTCCCGCCGCCGCGACTCGGCTCGCGACAGAAGCAAACCGGCAATGTTGGCCGAGGCAATCACCATTAATGCGCCAACCGCCGCCAGCAGAATAAACATCGGCGAGCGGACAGGACCGTTCAGGTGATCCTGTAATAGCTCCATGCGGACCCGCCGGTTGCGATTCGTTGCCGGGTATCGCTGTGCCAGCGCCGCCGCGACGGCGTCCATGTTTGACGCAGCAGCTTGCAATGAAACGCCGTCCTTCAACCGGGCGATCGCCCAATAGTTGAACCCCTCGCGCTGCTGTTGATCCGGCACGCTGCGCAAAGGGATCCAGACATCGATGGGGTACGCTTTCTCGCCCGGAATTGTGTCGGGAAACTGGAACCGTGGAGGCATTACTCCGATAATCGTGTACGCGCGGCCCTCCAGACTCACTCCGCGGCCTGCGACCGCGGCGTCCCCGCCGAACCTCCGCTGCCACAGACTATGGCTGATTACCGCGACTTCCGCGCCTCCGGGCTTTGCCTCTCCTGGTGCGAAGGTTCGGCCAATCGCAGGTCTTGATCCTAGCGTCCTGAACAGCTCGTCTGTGACTTCCAGACCCACCAGGGACTCCGGTTCGGACCGGCCTCCACCGGCCATGGTCAGCAACGCGTAACGATATGCCGCCATCCGGCTGAACGACTGGTTGTCGCGATCCCAATCCTGGAAGTTAGGAAACGATACCCAATCGCCTTCCGAATGGCCGCCGTCCCAAAGCTGCACCAACTGTTCCGGTCTCTCGTAGGGCAGCGGGCGCAGCACCACCGCGCGAACCACACTCAACACCAGGACGTTCGCGCCGATCACCAGGGCGAGTGTCGCCAGGATCGCAAACGTCAACAGCGGCTTCTTGGCCATCAGTCGAAAGCTGTGGCGAATGTCTTGCTTCAACTGATCCCACCACATCCATCGGCTTCGTTCATAGAACCGCTCTATCGTGCTCGCGACGTTGCCGAACGAGCGACGCGCCGCCGTCTGGGCCGCCTCTTCGCACATTCCTGTGGAGTTAAGGCGGTCGGCCTCAATCTGAATATGCGCCTCGATCTCTGCGCTGAAGTCTTCTGGCTTTCGTTTTCTTTTGAACATGGTTCATGCCCCCATCGCCTCCGGACCGAGAACGCGGCCGATCGCCGCCGCGATGACGCGCCACCGCTTCGTTTCGACGGCAAGTTGCTTACGGCCGTCTCTGGTGAGGGTGTAGTAGCGGGCCTTCCGGTTGTTCTCGGAAACACCCCAATCGGCCGAAATCCAGCCGCGCTCCTCAAGGCGCTGCAAAGCAGGGTAGAGCGCACCGTGTTCGACGAGAAGAACATCCTCCGAGGCTGTTTGAATGGCGCGAGCAATACCCTGGCCATGTTGCCGGCCGAGGATCAGAGTCCGTAGGATCAATAGGTCGAGCGTGCCTTGAAGCAGCGCTGGGTTGTCTTTTCGCTCTTGGGTAGACATCTAACCCAAATATGATCTCTCTTGGGTAAGATGTCAACCCAAATAAATGGTGATCGGTCTTAAGGTTCACCGGAAGTATCATGGGTAGTGCAGCAGGGGAGCCGTGACCACGCGTCAACAAAAGGTTCAGACTCAACTCGGTCGAACCGCGGTCCGGATTTTTGCCGCCAATGACCGCATGAACCAGGTTCTTATCGAGCACCTTGACCCTGCCGCCTGGAGAGCCAAACCGCCCGGCAAAGTCCGCACCATTGCGGCGATCTTCACGCACATGCACAATGTCCGTACCAAGTGGGTCAGGCTTACAGCTCCGCACTTGAAAATTCCATCGCAGCTCAACCGCGTGCACTGCACGCCGCAACAGGCCCGTGCGGGATTGGCTGAGAGCGCCGCTCGCTGCGCGGAGATGCTGGCTGAAGCGCTCGGTAGGGGCCGCATCAAGAAGTTTTGCAGAGACGGTTGGGCTCCGCCCTGGCCAGTGGGCATGGAAATGCTTTGCTACATGCTTTCTCACGAAGCCCACCATCGCGGACAGGTGTGTATTCTCGCGCATCAGCTCGGATTCCCGTTCCAGAAAGAGGTGGCGTACGGGATCTGGAATTGGGAAAAGCTATGGAAGGAGTGTGGGGCGTCTGGAGGCCCCGGCATCGATTGATGGTCCGCCGGTGCTAGCATGAAGGCGATGATTGGTGGCTGCGCAAAACTGATTGCTGGTCTGCTCGTCGTTGCCGTTCTTGGCGGGGCGCAGTGCCTTAACCTCTGCGCGATCAGTCCTTGCGGCGAGGGTTCAGCCACACGGTCGTTGGGGCCGAGCGGGAAATCGCCTTGCCACCACAACCGAGGCTCCGAGTCACAGTCACCCAACAAAGGCGAATCCTGCACACACCAGGAATTCGTGGCCGAAAAGCGCCTGGGCGAGTCCTTGCCAGAGTTCGGCATTCTGCTGACCGCGCTGATGCCGCCGCTCCACTCGACCTTACTTGAACCCTCCAGGCTGCCGGCGTTCGTAGACAGCATTGTCAAGGTCCGTCTCAAGCGGCCAACCACCTCCATCCTGCGCATCTGATTCTCGCCCCAAACTCCCAACCAATCTCAATAAAAAATCCGGCGGCAGCGTTGCCGGCTTTGAAGCCATCGTTGCGCCCTGAAAGGAACCTGCGAACATGCGTCACAAGCTTCTGCTCAGCCTGCTCCTGTTGGTTGTGGCAATCGGATGTGTGTATTGGCTGGTGAAAGGACGTGGCTTTAGCGCACGCGAAAAGCCTTCGGCTGTCGAGGAATCCCTCGCTAGATATGTCCGTCGGCTCGCGACTCCCGAAGGAGCAACAGATATGCGAAACCCGATCGCCGCTTCAGATTTGGCAATAGCGGAAGCAAGGGACCACTTCGCCGACCACTGTGCTGTTTGTCACGGAAACGACGGCAGCGGACGAACTGTGATCAATGCGGGGCTTTACCCGCCGGCGCCGGACATGCGGCAGGCACATACACAGGACCTATCGGATGGAGAAATCTTCTACATCATCAAGAACGGAATCCGCTTTACGGGAATGCCGGGGTGGGGCGGAGAGGATGAAGAAAATTGGAAGCTTGTTCGCTTCATACGGCACCTTCCGAAGCTCACGCCGAAGGAGATCGAATTTATGCACGAGATCAACCAACTGGAAATTGAAAATTCCGACAAGCACGACCGGGAACACAAGAAGGATTGAGCTATGAGCAATCGACGAGATTTTTTTACGCGGGCGGCCTCTTTCTGCGGGGCCCTTTGGGCAGGGCGGAGCGCGGCCGCCCAGCAGACCGCTCCGCACGATCATGGTAGTCACCAGCAGCCAGCGAAGCCAGCGGCGCAGAAAGGCAAGAACGAACAGGGTGTGGCGCGAGGCCAAACGTTGACGGGGCAGTCCTCCAACGAGCAAACCAAACGTGTGGCCGTTAACTTGCCGGTATACACGCCGGATCTACCAAAGCTGCCACACAAAATGGTTGATGGCTGGAAGGAATTCCACCTGATCGCGGAGCCGGTGCGAACCGAACTGGTTCCCGGCCGTGTGATGGATGCTTGGGGATTTAACGGCAGCGTCCCCGGTCCAACCATAGAGGTCAATCAAGGCGACAAGGTCCGCGTGGTTTTTGAGAACCGCTTGCCGGAGATGACGGCCGTTCATTGGCACGGCTTCGAAGTTCCAGTGGAAATGGATGGCAGTGTGGGAGTGGGCCAAGATCCCGTTCCGCCGGGAGGAAAGTTCGTATACGAGTTCGAACTCCACCAGGCGGGTACGTTTTTCTACCACTCGCACTTTGCAATGCAGGAAATGATGGGCATGCTGGGCTTTTTCATCATGCATCCGAAGGAACCGTATGAACCACATTGTGATCGCGACTTCGGCATCGTGATTCAAGAGTGGGCGCTACTGCCAAACAACACCGTGCCGAACACGCTTTCGATGGAGTTCAACTGGCTTACTTTTAACGGCAAGGCCGGTCCCGATTGCACCCCGATGATTGTCAAGCAAGGAGAACGCGTCCGAATCCGGCTCATCAACATCGGCATGGACCACCATCCGATCCATTTGCACGGTCATCAATTCGTCGTGACGGGAACGGAGTCGGGCCGGGGACCTGTCGATGGCCTGGCAAGGCAGAATACCGTTCTCGTGGGTGTCGCTCAAGCAAGAGATATCGAGTTCGATGCCAAGTACCTGGGCGATTGGATGCTTCACTGCCATCTGCCGCACCACATGATGAATCAGATGGTTTCGATGGTGGGTCCAATGTCGCATGGCGGCCCCGGCATGGGAACGGGAGCGGGCATGGAAGAGGGCATGGGCATACTGACCCAAGGCAATGCCCTTTCAGCGGAGTTTGGACCTTCCGTGGGGCGGGGACTCGGTTTGGCCGCAGACTCGGACCGGGCCACATCGAACCTCGTCCGTGGCGGCGAAGCATTGATCGCACAGGCTACTCCCGCAAGCGGACAGCCGGCTGCGCCGGGCCGGGACGCACACGCCGGCCATCCCTCATCGCATCCGGCGATGGACATGTACCCCAAGGACGACCCCGAAAAGAAGAAGGTGCCGGGCTATCCGCAGGACATGTGGATGGTCGAAGACGAGAAGTACGCCTGGAAGCCGGAGAACTACGGTTTGCGGAAAGGGTGGACCGGAGGAATGATGGGCATGATGACGCTGGTGCGCGTCGTTACTCCCGAGGTCTACGACAGAATCATGGACCTCAAGGCGCAAAACCCGCAGAGACCCGCCCAACCGGGTGGCGCACACCAGCATCATCAGCCTGGAGCGGAGGGGAGCAAGAACTAATGCGCCGAATCGTTCTACTCTTGCCTACCCTCGCAGTACTTTCGTGGGCGCAGCCGCAACAGGCGCCACAAGCACAGCCAGCCCTTCGTTTGGAGGATTTGGAGAGAATGGCCCTTGCCGGAAACCCAACCCTCAAACAGGCGAACGCGGCGATCCGGGGGGCCGAAGGAAGGCAGCGTCAGGCGGGTCTCTACCCAAATCCTATCGTTGGGTACACGGCCGATGAGGTGTCGCGTGGTCCGATCATCGCCGGCGGCGAGCACGGAGCATTCGTCGAACAGCGCTTTGTCACCGGCGGCAAACTTGGGCTGGCGCGCAAGATCGCCGAGCAGGACGCAACGCAGGCGAGAACGTCCGCTGAAGCGCAAAGATACCGGGTGTTGAACGCCGTCCGCTTGCTTTTTTATCAGGCGCTCGGTGAACAGCGCCTGGTTCAGGTGAGGACGCAGCTTGCACGCCTGGCTCAGCGCGCTGTCACGACGACAAGGGAGCTCGCTAACGTGGGCCAGGCGGATCGTCCCGATCTGCTGGCAGTGGACATTGAAGCGCAACGCTTGGAACTCGGCTTGATTACGGCACAGAATGGTTTGGATCGGACATGGCGCCAGTTGGCGGCGATCACAGGCAACCCGGCGCTGCGGGCAGCGCCATTGGAAGGCAATATCGAAGAGGTCCCTAAACTCGAATTCGATGGCGCCTTAGCGAAAATCCTCGCGGCAAGCCCCGAAGTAAAAACGGCGGAGGTGGGCGCCGCGCGTTCTGATCTTCTTGTGCGGCAGACCCGTGCCGCGGTTATCCCCGACATCGTCGCCCGCGCTGGAGTCCATTACAACTATGAGCGCCTCGAGCTGAACCAGGGCAGAATCGGGTGGCAGGGGTCCGCCGAGATCGGTGTCACCCTGCCACTATTCAATCGCAATCAGGGAGCAGTCGCCGCCGCGCGAGCCGACGCCGAGCGGGCGCAACTCGAAGTCGATCGGACTAAGCTTGCACTGAGGGCACGGCTAGCTTCCGTTTATCGCGAATATCAGGATGCCATGGCGTCGATCGAGCGCTATCGCACTGTCATGATTCCGCGCGCCCAGGAGGCGTACGAACTCTACCTGAAAAGCTTTCGGCAAATGGCGTCCGCGTATCCGCAGGTCGTCATAACGCAGCGAAATCTCTTTCAGCTTCAAGAGGATTACGTGGCTGCCTTGATCGGCGCGTGGCAGCGCTCAATTGAGATTCAAGGTTTCCTGCTAGGGGCGGGAGTCGAAATGGACAGTGCCTCAACGCCGGCGATGATGACCGGCAGATCGGCCGAACGTGACCAAGGTCAATAACCATAAAGGAGCAAGAATAATGAAACATCTTGCAACAGTTTTGTTGTTGCTGAGCCTCGCGCTCGGAAGTATGCTTGCACACGATAAAAGCCTCCACAAGGGCAAACCTACCGAGGGCACGATCACCCAGGTGACCGGCGATCGCATTGAGCTGAAGACCGCAACAGGCAGCGTCAACGTCGCCCTTACGAGCAAAACGAAGTTTGAACACGGGAAGCAGACCGCCGACCGGTCGCACCTCAAAGTTGGCCAGCGCGTCAGTGTGTTTGGAACTAAGTTGCCCAACGGAGAGCTGGTCGCGCGGGAAGTTTTGATTGGTGCGCCCTCAACTGGCGATCACGCGGGTCATGACACGCCGCGCAAAAAGTGAATTCATGGACGTGACACCGCGGCACTCATCAACTCGCCAAAACGCGCTTCGAGCCGCTCCGCTTTCCGGTGCTGGCCCTGCGTCCGATACACCTTGACTAGGTTACGGCCGGCCGTGACCACATCCGGGTGCTTCTGGCCGAACGCATTTTCCAGGATTTCGAGGGAGCGCGAAAATAGGCGCTCGGCAGCGGCGTTTCGGCCAGTGGTGAAGCACAAACTGGCCAGATTGCTTAATCCCTTCGCCAGATCCGGATGGCCGGCTCCGAGACTTTCCGTCCACACCACGAGGGCCCGGCGATAAAGCGCTTCCGCCTCCACCAACCGGCCGTCCGAACGCGCAATCTGAGCCAGATTGTTCAGACTCACTGCAACATTAGGATGCCTTGGTCCCAGAGTTTTCTCGCGAATAGTCAGCACACGCCGCGCCAGCGGCTCGGCCTTTTCGTATTGCCGCTGAGCGGCATACAATTCCGCAAGGTTGCCCAACGTTGTGGCTACCATTGGATGTTCCGGACCATACGCCTTTTCTTGAATCTCAAGGCTTCGAGTGAGCAGTGAACTGGTTTCCTCATTCTTGCCCAAATTGCGGTAAATCGCTGCCAGCGTGCGCAGGCTGTTTGCCGCGCTGGGACTTTCCGAGCCGGCGCCCCGTTCCGCGACTTCAAGCGCTTGGCGGGCGAAAATCGTAGCCCGCTCGTACTTGGCTTCCGCTCGATACAACTCCGCCAGATTGTTCAGACTAGTCCCGACGTCGACGCTATTGGGCCCGGAGGTCTGTTCCAGCACCTTCAGCGCGCTGATGTACAAAGGCTCGGCTTCCGAATACCGGCCCTGAGCGCGGTGTAACGCTGCGAGGTTGTTCATTGTCAGAGCGAAGTCCCGATGCGCCTCCCCGCGGATGGTTTTCCACACCTCGAGCGCACGCTGGTAGAGCGGCTCCGCCTGATCATACTTCCCGCGATGGAAATAATGGGCACCAAGGTTGTTTAGACTTTCGGCCAGGCGAGGATCGGACTTGCCGGATTTCTCCGCCTCGTCAACCGCTGCCAGGTACAGATTTTGCGCTTCACCGTAACGGCCGGCTTGGTCGAGGCGATTGGCTTCCTGCATCCCGGTCCACCAGGACGACTGATCAACCGGCACGTAGCCGGCGCCAGCTGCGGAATCCTTCGCCCCGGCGAAGACGACGGACGTCAACATCATCCCCGCCCACACAACAGTAATGGTCTTCATGCGAATCCCTCTCAATTCACCCATCTCGCTCGGGTATGAGCACCAGGCGGTCAAGGTGAAACCGTATGTAGAGACACTACTGGTAAAATTTTCAAGAACAAGTGAAGTTCTTTGACATCAATGGTCTGGCTGACGATGTCCGAGGATGTCACAGGATGTCACACCGCAGTATGACCAGGGAAATTTCTTGAGCGGGCTTTATATCGGGGGAGCTATGATGAATGGGCAATGGCCGAGCCCGGCGACCCCCAGCCCTTAGCGGCGCCGTCCAACCACACGGGATCAAGAATCGCCCAGCCCGCTACCGGTGGGCGGCTCAACTCCTGGAAGGAAATCGCGCAATATATCGGGCGCGACGTACGAACCGCTCACCGCTGGGAACAAAACAATGGACTGCCCGTGCATCGACTGATGCACGACAAGAATGCGACAGTCTTTGCGCTGACCACGGAGATCGACGATTGGCTGGCGAAACGCAGTTCGGGTCCGCAAGTCGCCGAGGAATCGAAGCCGGAACCGCGAACTGTCCGACATCTTTGGATTCTGGGGGCGGTTCTCAGCGCCGGGGCGGCAGCTGTCGCCGTTTGGCAATGGGAGCCCAAGGGCCAATCTGCCCCCCAACTTCGCACACCTACGCCCCTCACCGCCGAAGCGGGATGGGAGTGGGAACCGCAGCTATCTCCTGACGGCCGCAGCGTTGCATATACTCGAGGTGATCGAACCCTCGGCCCGCAAGTGGTGGTTCAGCTTATCGGAGGCGGGCAGGCTGTGCCGATTGCCGGTCCGGAACGAAATACCCATAGTCCCACCTGGTCGTCGGACGGGAACTCAATTGCGCTTCTTCGGCAGCATCCCGAGAGGCCCGACGGGGCATCGGATTTGATTGTGATGCCTGCTTTTGGCGGAGCTGAGCGGAAGATTGCCCAGTTGGTCGCTCCGATCCCTTTCAGTTTCAGGCCAGGCCCTAGCATCGATTGGTCCCTGGACGGCCGCTTTCTCGCGGTCTCCGACCAACACAGGATCAAAATCGTGTCCATGGCCTCGGGTGAGATAAGGACACTTACAGCGGGTGTGGAGAAAATGTTTGGCGACTATAGTCCTCGTTTCTCGCCGGACGGTCGCCGGATTGCGTTTACCCGAGTGGCAGCATACGGAATCAGTGACGTATTTGTGTTGGACCTGACCTCTGACATGCGGCCGTCCGGTAGTCCTCGCCGGATTCCATCGGGGGCCATTTGGAATGCCGCTCCGGTTTGGACTCCCGACGGCCGGCGGCTAATCTTTATCTCGGGCACGCTCCGCACGACACGGCTAAGCATTGCGGACTCGAACGGAAAGACCCCAGCCAGGTTGCTGCCGGTGCTGGACTCCGGCATCGGTCCCCTCGACGTTGCCTCGATGGGTAGGAATCAGTTGCGTCTGGTCTATACCCGCTTCCAGCAGGACTCAGACATCTGGAAAATACCGCTAAACGAGGTTCCTGTGCGCCCTGTTGAAGTGGTGAAGGTCGTGGATTCCTCCTATTTGGATATATATCCGAGATTCTCACCGGACGAAACGAAGTTCGCCTTCGTTTCCAACCGCTCCGGAAATGAGGAGGTCTGGATCGCGAACTCGGACGGAACGCGGCCCTTCCAGCTCACGAAGCTTCAGGCCGGCACGATTGGACGGCCGGCGTGGAGCCCGGATGGACGGAGGATCGCCTTTGAGCTTCACGCGGCCGGGGCCTCCGGAATCTACCAAATTGGCATCGCCGATGGACGGGTACAGCAATTCGTTCCTGGAGGAGCGAGCGAAGGCCACCCGGACTTTTCTCTGGACGGGAAATGGCTTTACTTCAGCTCGAAGCGAAGTGGCGCCGAAAGGATTTGGAAGATTCCCACGAGCGGCGGCGAACCGGTCTTAGTCTTTGATCAGGAAGCGCGGGCCCCTTTGTTATTGCCGGCTCAAGACGGCGTTTTGTATGTGGGGAAGGGTGCCGGGATTTGGCTTCAGCCGCTTCCGGGAGGTCAGCCACTAAAGATTTTCGACGAAGTTTATTCCGCCGAACATGTCGACGTCACTCAAGCAGGTGTGTATGGCCTGGTCCGTTGGGGCAAGGGCTCGCGGGAGACTCTCGCGTTTTACAGTTTTGCGCGCCGGCAAGTGCAAGACATTTATTCTTACGCCAAGCCAGCGACTGGAGGTCTGTCGGTCTCCCGCGACGGTAGATACGCGCTGGCCAGCATGAGGGACCACGTCACGATCGATCTCATGATGGTGGACAGCCTGGAGATAGGTTCCTTTTGAGGGAACAACGTTGTGTTCAGCTCGTGGAGCGTCCCACAAACCTGGCGAGGCCGAGATTTTACCCCCTGCGCGCCGACTGAAGAACTTCTGCCAACCGCCACCCGACGATGCGCTCCTCGCCTGGGTTCAACAAATAAGAAGCAAGCGTGATCTCGTCGTCGTCGGCGTTCACTTCTACGGACGGCTCGCCTTCGCGTAGGCGCCGCGCGCATTCGGCGTACTTTAACGAGATAGCAGCTTCGTCCCAGCGGACGCGCAGGTATGGAACGGGGTGCGCACCGGGGTAGGGCGGAATGTACACCTCCGCCTTCACGCCAGAGACCTTGTTCACATCGCGCGCGATGCTTTGCATGAACGAATGCCACAGCTTCATGTCGGCGGCGTGGTCACGTTTAGCGTACACCTCAACTGCCGCGAGCAGGCCCATGATCTCTTCCTTGCCCACCTTGCATGCGCGTGCGATGGTGTCGGAATGCGGATTATTGTTCAGGTGCGCGGCATCAATCAGATCGGCGCGCCCGAGGAGAAGGCCTGACGCCTGAGGCCCGCGTAGAGCTTTTCCGCCGCTGAAGCCGACCAGGTCATAGCCTTGCTTTACGAGCAAACTGAGATTTTCGGCGGGCGGCAGCTCCGCGGCGGCGTCGTTGAATACGGGGATGCCCGCGGCCTTACCCGCATCGAGGAACTCTCGCGCCGTGATCTTGCCGAGCGGTTCCTTGATGTTCACCCATGAGAGCATCGCCGTCTTCGAGTTGATTGCATTCTTGAGTTCGCCGACGGTCTCGACGTCGATGATCTTCCCGCCCGCAGTGCGCGATGCGTGGTCGAAGCCATTCCGGTGCTGCTTCACCATGATGACTTCGTTCTTCATGCCCGCGGTGTCCGGAAGACGGCGGATTTTGTCTCGATCCTTGCCCGTGATGCAGGCCGCCGTCGCCAGCAGGATGCTACCCGTCCCACCTGACGAGATCGCCGCCGCGGGAACGTCGAGAATCTTCGCGATTCGCGCGCCCACCGTCTTCTGCAACTCGATGAACGGCACGAAGTATTTCGCGGCTTCAACCATGGCCTCGCGCGCTTGCGGAACGAGCAGCGACCCAGTGAGGGTAGTGTACGTCCCGGCGGCGTTGATCAGGGGCTTGATCCCAATCTGGCGATAGATATCACCGTGCAGCGACGCTAGTTGTGCGGCGTAGGTTCGGCGGGGCAGCAAAGCTGCCGCCAAGGGGCTCATGAGCAGCGATCGGCGATTTAGCATAGATGCCAGTATGCACCGAATGCGCTCAAAGAGGAACCGCATCCTGCGCGAAGTGCAAGTTTCCCTGGTCGATTGCTCAGATCACAGGCAGCAGGATGTACGACGCTTGAACTCCGCCATGGTGGATCGTCTGCTTGGCGGTCCGTACGCGGCTCGATGCGCCGAGATCTTCGCCCGTGTTTGGATTGCGGTCGAACTGCGGGAAGTTGCTGCTGGTGATATCCACGCGGATCCGGTGACCCTTCTGAAAGACGTTTGCCGTGCCTGCCATGTCGACTTCAAACTCATAGGCCTTTCCTGGTTCCAACAGTGCCATCTTGTCGAGCCCATTTCGGAAGCGCGCGCGGAGAATCCCCTCCGCGATATTCATCGCAAATCCGTTCGGCGCGACGTCGACAAGCTTCACCATCCAGTCCGTGTCGCGCCCGTCCGTCGCGGCCCAGAGCTTCATTTTCACGGGGCCCGCAATCGTTACCGGCTCGGTAAGAATCGCACCGGTATAGACGAGAACATCGTGCCGCGATTCGATGGGGCGTTGGTCTTTCGGACCGGCGAGCGTGGGAGTGCCGCAGCAGTTGTTGCCACCCAGCGTCGGGACGGGTTGGTTCGGATCGTAGGCGTACTCATCCTTCCCCGCCTGCGCGGGTTTCGATACCGAGATTGCGCCGTTCCCGCGGGCGCTGTTCGCGCTTCCTCCACTGATCAGATAGAACGGCGTGTATTTCGTTCCCGGCAGCGGCCACTCTTCCGCGGTTCGCCATTGATTGACCCCCATGAAGAAGAGCTGAACCGGCGGTTCCTTGTCGATGCCGTTTTCCACTCCTTTTAGGTAGTGGTCGTACCAGCGCAATTGATGGGCGATCAGATTGCGGTTGGCCGTTGGACCAAAGTCGACGTCACCGAACTTTTGGCTCGGGCCATGGCCCCATGCGCCGATAATCATTTTCGATTCGCGCCGCGCCTTCTCCGTGCCGCCCAAGCGGCGCACGCCGGTGAACCCGTTGATGGTGCCGTTCAGGAAAATGTCAAACCAACCGCCCGAGGTGTGCGCGGGCACCTTCACCTTTTCGAACAACTCCTCGTCGCTGATCGAACGCCAATATTCGTCATAACTCTGATGCTTCACCCAGTCGCGGAAGTGCGGCACGGCAGTGCCGGCGGATTGTAGATCGATATCGCTCAGCGGCAGATGCCACAGGATGCTCTCGTACTTTAGATCCGTGGGCGAGAACTTTTCGGTGTGCCAGAACTGCGGCAGCATGATGCGATTCGGCATTCGCACGACGCCCCATCCGTAATTGAAGGAGAGCCGGAACGCGCCGCCCTGGCCCAGCCAGTTGCGGTAGATGCTCGTCGAGGCAACGGCGGGAAACATCGTCACGAGGCTGGGCGGGGTTTGCGTCGCGGCGCGCCATTGGACGTGCCCCAGGTATGAACCGCCCTGCAGGCCGACCTTGCCGTTCGACCAAGGTTGCTTCGCCAGCCATTCGATCGTGTCGTAACCGTCAGGCCCTTCCGAGCGAAACGGCTCCCATTGCCCTTCCGATTCGTAGCGCCCGCGCACATCCTGCACAAACACCGCGTAACCCTGCTGCGCGAACTCCATCATGTTTTGATGCACCCCGTCGCGCTGGACGCCATACGGCGTGCGAACGAGCAACACCGGGAACTTCGCTTCGCGCCTGGGACGGTACAGATCCCCATACAATTTCACTCCGTCGCGCATCGGAACCGCGATATGACGCTGAATGCGAATGTCCTCCAGGATTGCGCCACCACCGGGCTGCGCGGAGCAAATTGCGGACAGAGTGAGGCCGAGAATCGCGAACAATCTCATGCGTTGCTTTATAGCACGCTATTTGAAGTTCGTGTAGGGCCCCCGCGTCCCGTCAGCCGTTAAGGTTGAGCCATTTGCTGCGATTCGCGTCACCAGTTGACGTTTTGCCATTCTGAAGTAGAGCGAAGATATCATTGCTGATGTGTACAGCACTGTCGTGAACGAAAAACGAGGCGCCCGGCCAGGGACCGTTCAACTGAAGG
>DASRHX010001184.1:0-21637 GCA_035650295.1 Bryobacteraceae bacterium
CACGAGTCCCCAGAAGAAATACACGACGAGGATCGTGTAGTAGACCACCTTCACTTTGTGAGTCTCCATCGAATGCGTGCTGCGTGCACCGATCCAGATGATGTCGGTCCAACGCCGCGCGATGGAATCGAGTTGGCTCACTTGAGTCGGAGCCATGATGAGGAAGCCGCATAGTAAGGTCAGGAACCAAAAGATCTGTCCATGCGAGCGCGCCATCGCATCCGCGGTCATGGCAGCGACCGCGTTGCCATCGACGTTCTTCACGCCGCGTACGAACTCCAGCGAAAACATCGCGGGCAGCGCCATCCCGAGGAGGCAGCCGGGGAACCAAAGCCACCATTGGTCGCGATGGATCACACCGAGCCACTGCCGCCACAGGGGTAGCGATTGCGCCGTCACCTCAAAGACCTTTCCGGTGTGCGAAAGCCTGACAGTGCGTCCGCCAATTGCCGAAGGAATCGCGCCCGTCTTGGCGCCCATTCCCCAGCCCTTGTCACGCGCGTAGCTGGAAAATGCTGAATTGGTTAGTCCGCCCGCCCCAGCCACGGCGCTGAAAGCCGCAAGGGTCGCCCAGTTAAATTCGCCCTCGGGAAGCGTGCCGAATTTGAAGAAACCGCTAATAACCTCCCACCACGTCGCCGGGCTCACGAAGAAGACGCAAACGAATCCGAGAAACGAGAGCACGACGACGAGTTTGGTCACCATCACTTTCTCGAGCGCATAGTAAACCTTGCCGCCGAAGATCAGCGGAATAAAAGCGCAGCAGAATATGGCGTAACCAAGCATGCGGACAAAATCCGCGTCGGCCGAAGTGGGCAGGCGGCCCAGGATCGCACTCGCCAGCGGAACCGCCGCGTTTGAGCTGAGGTATGGCCAAATGGCGCCGAACTCGAAGAGCAGGTAGAAGCCGGTCCAGAACGTCGGTCCCGGTGGCGTGCGAAAAAAGCCCACGAAGATGGACTCGCCCGTATAGAGCGCGTACCGCATCACGCTGAGGTTGTACGCAACCTGCACAAGGATCGAAACCGTCGCCAGCCACAACACTTGGCCGCCATACTGTGCAGTCACCAGCGGACCAAACAGCCACTCGCCGCCACCGATGTTCGCACCCACCATCAGCAGTCCTGGACCAATGAGCGAGGTCCACCTGCGACGCCCCATTTCGGGCACTTCGGGCAGCGTGTCTTTGTCCCAGGCGGGAAACGAGCGCATGGGCCGCTATGCTATCACCAGGAGGCTGGTGAACCATGAGCACTGCGACTGTGAAAGTGGCAAAAGACGGCGCGATTGCGATGGTGACGTTGAACCGGCCCGAGAAGCGCAATGCGCTTTCACTCGAGATGATGCGCGAATTGATCGCGGCTCTTCGCGAGGCCGGTGAGGATGCCAACGTTCGGGCCGTGATTCTGGCGGCCGAAGGCAAGGTGTTTTCGAGTGGCCACGATTTGAGCGAGATGGTGGGGCGTGACGTCTCCGAGTATCGTGAGCTGTTCGACGTGTGCACGGAACTGATGTCGGCCGTGCTGTCGATTCCGCAACCAGTGATCGCACAGGTGCAGGGCCTGGCCACGGCTGCAGGCTGTCAACTCGTGGCCACGTGCGATCTCGCCGTCTCAAGCGACGCGGCCGCATTCGCCACGCCGGGCGTGAAGATCGGCCTCTTCTGCACCACTCCGATGGTGGCGCTCACACGCTCAGTCGGGCGCAAGCGGGCAATGGAGATGCTGCTCACGGGACGGATGATCGAGGCGGCCACGGCGGCCGAATGGGGACTGGTCAATCGCGTCGTGCCCGCGGCTGAACTGGCGCAGGCCACGCGCGCGCTTGCCGAACAGATCGTTACCTCCAGTTCCTTCACCGTGGCTCTCGGCAAACAGGCCTTCTACACGCAAATTGATCTGGATCAGCCCAAAGCCTATGCGTTCGCGAAAGAAGTGATGTCGATGAACGCCTTGGCCGCGGACGCCCAGGAAGGCATCGGCGCGTTTCTCGAGAAGCGGTCACCGTGCTGGTCGGGGAGATAGCCGGTAGATCACGGAGCCTTCGGTACTGAAGAAAGGCTTGTAGTTCTCCGACAGCCAGGCGGCCAATTCCGGATATTCGGTGATTGCCAATTTCGGATTGTATCGTCCTAAACCATCAATCACGTACGTGGGACGGCGCGCGGCGAGCAACGCACGATTCGCTTGCGCGAGTTCACGGGCGGTGATGTGCGTGCCCGTAAGGTGCCGGTCGGCGAGAACGCCCGTGAGCGGCTGCGAATCGAGAAATGGCGCGCCGATGGGTTGGCCGAGATAGACGAGTATGTCAGGCCGGTATCCCCACACGAAAATGGTTTCTTCAAAGAGAGAGAGTGGCGCGAATCCATCGCGAACTTTGCGGCTATCGCGATTCATGGCCGTGTCGCTCCACTGGGCATCGCCCGCGCCATAGAGCGTCAGAAAGCGCGGACCGAAACGAACGGCGGGGATGAGCAGCAGCGCAAGGACCACCACACGAGCGCTCCTCGGGAGCAGTTGCAGTCCACGCGCGGCCAGCAAGATCGTTACCGGCAAGAGCGCGAAATAGTAGCGCGGAAAGAATCGCAGTCCCATCACGACGCTCGCAAATGACATCACGATCCACAAAGCCCATCGCCAATCGCGTTCTCGCCAAAAGGCCCACGCGGCGGGAATTACAAGCGCCGCATGGAAACCGGCCCAGCCCGCGGTTCGCTGCGCCCCCTCGCTCCACGGCGTGGTCACGAAGGTATCCTTCGCGTAGAGCGAGCCGAATTCCCACACCTGTTGTCCGTAGCCGGCGATCCACATCGGCAGCGTTGCGAAAACGAGCGCGACCACCGCGACCGGCCATGCGAATCCTCCCGCGAACGCCATGCACACCGGAATCAGCAGCGCGGCCTTCGCGTTCGTGAGCAACGCCACTCCGCAGACAATGCCCGACGCAAGCGGCCTCTTACGCCACGCAAGCCACACCGCGGCGACGTGCGGCACGAACATCAGCAGGTCCGGCGCGAGCGCCATCACCGCGCTCGGCACGTCGAACGTAAGGAAGAAGGCCGTCAACCACGCTGCTGCGCGCGCCTCGGACTCACCCCAGTACTCGCGCGCGAAGTCCGCCATCAGCCACGCGCACCACATCACGAAGAGCGCCCCGAGTATGCGGAGCTCCACTCCCTGCGTAATGCCCGTCGCACGATAAAGCAGCGCCGGCAGAGGCGGTTTGTCGAAGAAGAAATCGCGATAGGGCCACAGGCCATGCTTCATCTGAATCGCGGCCGCGGCGGGATAGGCTTCCTCCACCCAAAGAATGCCCGCATGTGCCAAACGCGTGATCCCCACAAGCACGGCCATGAGGGACCACTCCCAAATCCGCATGAATCAAACCTTGCCGGCGGCCGCGGGAATGCCGGAGCCTGGAACTGGAGTCTTGCGTTCGCAATAGACGAAGTAAGCGCCGCCGATCTCGTGGCCCTCATCGTCGTAGAACCAACTCTGCATCTTCGTCCAACCTTCCATCAACTGCACGGTGAAGACGACCTCTTTCGTGTCGGCGTACACGGGCTTCGAAAGATCGGCCGCGCCGATGGTCAGCCGCGCCTTGGCGATCGGCAACGCCGCACCCGCCAGATACGAAGCGCCGTCTTCGTTCTTGTGCGGCCGAATCGCTTCGCGCATGGAAACATCAAGATCCTTCGGCCAGCGGCGCAATGTGAACTCGTACTGTCCCGAGTGCTCCACAATCACGTGCCAGAAGCCATTGCGCCGGTCGCCGCGGCGAATCTGATTTCCTTGATCGAGAAAGACGTCGGCCCATTCCGTGGGCGAGGCCAGGGTAGGATTCTCTTTGACCGAACCGATATGGATGGGCAAATAGTTGTCCAGGCGCGGTCCAACCTCCTTCCACCAGCTTTCATAGTGATCGCGCATTCGGGCGGCGATCTCGGGATGATCGTCTGCCACGTTCTTCTTCTGCGCTGGGTCCTTCGAGATATCGTAAAGCTCAGTAAGCAAAACAAGACGCCACTTCTTCCACATGACGCAGGCGTCGCCCCATTGCGGTCGCCCCACGTTCATGCGGCCGAACTGGACGACGACCTTACGATCCAGCATCTCATTCGTTTGTCCGCGCAACAGCGGTGCGAAATCAATACCGTCGAATTTGGCCACCGGCTTCTTGAGTCCGCACAGATTGATCAGCGTCGGCAATACGTCCTGCACCGTTGTGAGTTCGTTCACGTCTTTCGCCTTCTCCGCCGAGCCGCCAACATTGCCCTTCGGCCACCGCAGGAAGAAAGGCACACGGTGGCCACCCTCCCAGAGAGTGATCTTGCGCCCGCGCATGCCGGCGTTGTAAAAATCCACGCCCGCCGTGCCGCCGTTGTCGGTCATGAAGATGACGATGGTGTTGTCGCGAAGTCCCGTCTCCTTGAGAAACGACTCGACCCGCGCAACGTTCTCATCAATGTTGGCGATCATGCCAAAGAAGCTTGCCAGCGGCCTGGGCAGGTCGCGATACGGTTCGCGATACTTCTCTGGCACATACAGCGGCCCATGCGCGGCGTTCAGCGGCAAATAGGTAAAGAACGGCTGGCCCGCCGCATGTTTCGCGCGCATCCACCTGAGCGCATTCTCGAAGAACACATCGGTGCAATATCCGCTGTACTGCTCCAACTTGCCATTGTGATGATAGCGGTCGTTGAAATAGTCGTTATCCCACGCGTCAGGCGTCGCGCCGATATGCGACGACGGGAACCACAGCGCCTCCTCGAAGCCGCGGTCTTCCGGACGGTAGGGATACGAATCGCCCAGGTGCCATTTTCCGAAAATGCCGGTGCCATAGCCGGAAGTGGCAAAGATATTCGCCATCGTCGGCATATCGCGCCGCAAGAGTGTGCGTCCGCTCGATACGTTCATGGCACCGTTCATCAATGCATCGCGGCCCGTCATTAACTGCCCGCGCGTGGGCGTGCACATGGGCGTCACGTGGAAGTCCGTCAGGCGCACCGACTCGTGGTGCAGCTTGTCGATGTTCGGAGTTTTCAGCCGCGGATTGCCGTGACAAGAGAGGTCGCCATAGCCCTGATCGTCCGTGAGAATGAGGATGACATTGGGGCGCGCGGCAGCTGAAGTCTGGCCAACCAGGGGTGCGGCCCCAGCGGCGGCGAGGAATTCGCGACGGTGCATGAGTGCAGTCTATTGCAGTTCGGCCCGATTTGTGATGAACTGACGCGTGCTCGCCCGATCAGGGTCGAGTCTGGGCGAAAAGGAGACCCTCGTCATGGCATCTAACCGCGGCGTTGCATACATGGGACCTGGAAAGGTCGAAGTCTTATCAATCGATTATCCGAAGTTGGCATTGGGCAACCGGAAATGTGATCACGGCGTGATTTTGAAAATCGTCGCCACCAACATTTGCGGCAGCGACCAGCACATGGTGCGCGGACGCACCACCGCGCCGGCCGGCCTTGTTCTCGGACACGAGATCACCGGCGAAGTGATCGAAGCCGGACACGATGTCGAGTTCATCAAGGTCGGCGACATCTGCTCCGTACCGTTCAACATTGCCTGCCGACGTTGCCGCAACTGCAAGGAGGGCAAGACGGGCATTTGCCTGAACGTGAATCCGGCGCGGCCCGGCGCGGCTTACGGCTACGTCGATATGGGAGGCTGGGTTGGCGGGCAGGCCGACTACGTCATGGTTCCCTACGCCGATTGGAACCTGCTCAAGTTCCGCGACCGGGACCAAGCGCTAGCGAAGATCAAAGACCTCACCTTGCTGAGCGACATTTTCCCCACCGGCTATCACGGCGCGGTGACGGCGGGAGTGAAGCCCGGCGCAACTGTTTACGTCGCGGGCGGCGGTCCCGTGGGCCTCGCTTGCGCGGCCTCGTGCCAGTTGCTCGGCGCCGCTATCGTCATCGTCGGCGACTTGATTCCAGAGCGGCTCGCGCAGGCCCGCAGCTTCGGCTGCGAAACCATCGACGTCGGCAAGAGCGCCAACATCGGCGAGCAGATCGCGCAGATCCTGGGCGAACCCGAAGTGGATTGCGGCGTCGATTGCGTCGGCTTCGAAGCGCGCGGCCATGGTTCCGACGCCGCGGTCGAGCGTCCCGCCACCGTGCTGAACTCGTTGATGGAAATCACGCGCGCGGGCGGCGGCCTGGGCATTCCCGGCCTCTATGTGACCGGCGATCCGGGCGGCGTCGATGCCAATGCAAAGATCGGCAACCTTGGCATCCGCATCGGCCTCGGCTGGGCGAAATCACATCACTTCCACACCGGCCAGTGCCCTGTGATGACCTACAATCGCAACCTGATGATGGCGATTCTCCACGAGAAGATTCAAATCGCCAAGGCGGTGAACGTTACCTTGATCGGTCTCGAAGACGCGCCGACTGGCTACCGGGATTTCGACAAGGGCGCGGCGAAAAAGTTCGTGCTCGACCCGCACGGCACCGTGCGCAAGATCGCGGCTTAAGCGCCCAATCACGCTAACATAGCGTTTGTGATCATTGGTGATCTATACGGCCGCGGAACTCCCGTCTTCAGCTTTGAGTTTTTCCCGCCGAAGACGGAGGCCGCGGCCGATGATTTACTCACCACAGCCGCGGAACTCAAGCAGCTCCATGCGCCCGATTTCATATCGGTAACCTACGGGGCGGGCGGTAGTACGCGCGCACGCACGCTCGATTTGGTGTCGCGCATTCAGAAGTCGCTGAAGATTCCCACGATGGCGCACCTGGCGTGCCTTGGGCATACGCGCGCCGAGATTGCGGATATCGTCGCTGGTCTTGTCTCGGACGGCATCGTCAACATTCTCGCCCTGCGCGGCGATGTTCCCAGGGAAGGCTTGTCCTCAAACGGCGAGTTCCACTATGCATCCGAGTTGATCGAGTTCTTGCGCGAACGGTTTGATGTCGGCCTCGGCGCGGCGTGCTACCCGGAAATGCATCCACAGGCAACAAATCCGGACGACGATCTGCGCTGGGCATTGCGCAAAACCGAATTGGGGGCGCGCTTCCTCATCACGCAACTCTTCTTCGACAACAACGACTACTTCGCCTTCGTATCGCGGGCGCGGGCGGCGGGCGTGGGCACTCCCATCGTACCCGGCATCATGCCCATCACCAACGTGGCGCAAATCGAACGATTCACCAAAATGTGTGGAGCCCGCATCCCCCAAGCGCTGTACGCACGGCTGGACCGCCATCGTGAAGATGGCGCCGCCGTGATGGCCATCGGCCTCGAACACGCCATCACGCAGTGTCGCGAGCTGCTCGACCGCGGGGCGCCCGGGCTTCATTTCTACACGCTGAACAAGAGCCTGTCGACCCGCGTTATCCTGTCGGCGATCAAATCGTAGCGGAGGATAGTTCTGCTATGCCCAGGTTTCACGCCGGCGCCGCAACGGCCAACATCACTCCCCTGCTCGGTTGCTCGCAAGCCGGTTCGATGACCGATCACATCGGCACGGAAATCCATGACGAACTTCACGTGCGCGCCCTGGTACTCGACAACGGCAACGCAAGGATCGCGCTGGCAACAATCGATTCCTGTGCCGTTGCCACCGAAGTGCTCGACGACGCGAAAAAGCAGATTGCGGCAGAGACCAAAATTCCACCATCCCACCTGCTACTCTCCGCAACCCACACCCATTCGGCGCCACCCGGCGCGTTTCTGTTTCAGAGTAAGCCCGACGCGTTCTACCAGCGCTGGATGGGCATGCGCATTGTCGACTGCGTACGGATGGCGGCGGGCCGTTTGCAGCCGGCCAAAATCGGTTGGGGCATGGGTAACGAGCCAAGCCTGCTCTTCAACCGGCGCTACTTGATGAAGCCGGGAACGATTCCGCCGGACCCGTTCGGCCGGACAACCGACCAGGCGATGATGAACCCGCCAGCGGCGAGCAAGAATATCATTAGACCCGCCGGACCCATCGATCCCGCCGTTGGTTTGCTCGCCGTGCATACCCTCGATGGCAATCCCCTCGCGCTCTACGGCACCTACTCGCTGCACTACGTCGGCGGCGTCCCGCGCGCGCACATCAGCGCCGACTATTTTCCGCTATGGGGCAAGCATCTGCTGCGCCTGGGCGGTGTGACCACACCTTGCATGACGGCGATCGCCAATGCCTGCTCGGGCAACCTGAATAACGTCGATGTAATGAATCCACCGCCGAAACCTCCGCCACCATACCGGCGCATGGATGAGGTCGCGGCGATTCTCGCCGCCGAAAGTTATCGCGTCTGGCGCGGCATCGAATTTCAGGAGTGGGTGGAGCTCAGTGCCGTGCTCGACACGCTTGAGTTAGGGGTGCGGCTGCCCTCCGGCAGTGACGTCGCCACGGCGCAAGGGATTCTTTCACAAGCAGGGCCCGGCCCCTACACGGATCGCTCGCACATCTATGCGCTCGAAACGATACAGTTGCACAACGGCTACGGCCCCACGGTGCAGGTCCCCATGCAAGCCTTGCGCATCGGCAGGCTCGGCATCGCGACACTTCCCGGCGAAGCCTTCACCGAATTGGGACTCGAAGTGAAGAAGAAGAGCCCGTTCGAGACGACGTTCCTCGTCGAGCTCGCCAATGGCTACCACGGCTACATCCCCACGGAAGAAGCGTTTCAGGTGGGCGGTTATGAGACGTGGCGCGCCAAGTCCAGCTACCTGGCGCGAGACTCGGCAGCGAAGATGGTCGCCCGGGCGCTGCAGCACCTGGGCAAGATTGCGGCTTAATTGGGCCTAAAATGGAGCATGCTCCGTTTCGCTTCAGGGCTCTTTCTGTGCGTCGCTGCCGCTTCGGCTGCGAGTATTGCTGAGAAAACCACGGGCATGACCCGCTCGGATGGCTTCTTCCCCTACTATTGGGACCCAAACGCCGGCAAAATTTGGATCGAAATTCCTCGTTTCGATGAGGAATTCCTGTATGTCGTTTCGCTGCCCGCGGGCGTTGGGTCGAACGATATCGGCCTCGACCGTGGCAAGCTCGGTGACGAGAAGATTGTTCGTTGGGAACGCGTCGGGCCACGCGTTCTTCTTGTTCAATCGAACTACGGCTTCCGCGCCACGACCGACAATCCCGCCGAGCGGGCTGCTGTCGAACAAGCCTTCGCACGCAGCATTCTATGGGGCGGCAAGGTCGAAGTCGAAGAAGGCGATCGGGTTCTGCTGGACGCAACAAGCCTCTTTCTACGCGACGGATTCGATGCGATCGGTGCGTTGAGAGCCACGAAGCAGGGGACATACCGCTTCGATCCCGACCGCTCCGCAATCTTCCTGCCGCGCACAAAGAACTTCCCGCGCAATACCGAAATCGAGGCAACCATCACCCTCGCCGGCGATCCGGCCGGCGCCTTCGTGCGCGAGGTCACACCATCGCCGAACTCGATTACTCTGCGCGAGCATCACAGCTTCGTTGCATTGCCGGACTCCAGCTATCAACGCCGCGCCTTCGACCCGCGGTCCGGCTTTATCAATATTTCGTACATGGATTTCGCCACGCCGATCAGTGAACCCATCCGCAAGCGCTGGATCACGCGCCACCGGCTCACGGCGAACAAGCCCATCGTTTATTACCTCGATCGCGGCACGCCCGAGCCTATTCGGACGGCGCTGCTCGACGGCGCACGCTGGTGGGCGCAGGCATTCGCCGCCGCCGGCTTCCCAGACGGCTTTCGCGTCGAGATGATGCCCGAAGGCGCCGACCCGATGGATGTTCGCTACAACGTCATTCAATGGGTTCATCGCTCCACGCGGGGTTGGAGCTATGGCAGCTCGGTGACTGATCCGCGAACAGGCGAGATTCTTAAAGGCCACGTAACGCTCGGCTCCCTTCGCGTGCGCCAGGATTACCTGATCGCCGAGGGTCTGCTCGCGCCTTACGAGAACGGTAAGCCCGCCAACCCCGCGATGGAGAGGATGGCGCTGGCGCGTCTGCGGCAGTTGTCCGCGCACGAGGTCGGGCACACGCTTGGGCTTCAGCACAACTACATCTCCTCGACTGTCAATCGCGCGAGCGTGATGGACTACCCGCATCCGATGATTGCCATGAAGTCCGATGGTGTCATCACGCTCGACGACGCCTACACCAACGGAATCGGCGAATGGGACAAGGTTGCTATTCGATGGGGCTACGGCGAGCACGACGCGGGCGAAGGCGAGCGCATTCTCGCCGATGCGCGGAGGCGCGGCCTGCATTTCCTCACCGATGCCGACGCCCGGCCCCCCGGTAGCGCCCACCCCAGGAACCATCTCTGGGACAACGGCGCGAGCGCCGTGGATGAACTGAACCGCCTGATGCAGGTGCGCGCCAAGGTTCTCGAACGATTCGGCGAACGCAACATCCGGGAGGGCCAACCGATGACGGCCATCGAGGACGTCCTCGTACCGGCATATCTGATGCATCGCTATCAGTTGGAAGCCGCGGCGAAAGTGGTCGGCGGGATGGAGTACACCTACGCAGTACGCGGCGATGGTCAGGAGCCCACGAAACCGATTGCCGCCGCCGAGCAACGGCGCGCGTTGGATGCCCTGATAAAGACCTTGTCGGTCGATGCGCTCACCCTGCCCGAGGCGCTTCTGAGGCAGATTCCGCCACGGCCGCCTGGTTATCCGCGTACACGCGAGAACTTCCGCGCGCGCACGGGCGTCACCTTCGATGGGCTAAGCCCTGTCGAAGCGGCCGCGAACCTGACGCTGTCTCTCGTGTTCAATGGCCAACGGGCGGCCCGCCTCGTGGAACACAACGCACGCATGGCCGGCAGCCCCAGCCTCAATGAGCTGATTGAAACTGTGTTCAAGGCCACATGGGGAGCGCCCCGCCAAATGGGATGGAAGGGCCAGGTACAGAATGTAGTGGACTACGTGGCGCTGCAACATCTGATGACGCTCGCGGCCGACGACACCACCACCGCGCACGTCCGCGCCGTGGCCCGCGTCGCACTTGACGATCTGGTCCGAAGCTGGAAGTCGAAAGTGACCCAGGATCTCTCCCGCCGCTCCGAATTCGCCTATGGCATTGATCTCATCGCGAAATTTCGAGAAAATCCCAAGGACTTCGCTCCCCGGCCGGCACCTGAACCGCCACCGGGCCAGCCGATAGGAGACACAGCATGCGACTGGGACTCACCCCTCGATTTGCTCTTGCAATAGCCGCCGCGCTACTGGCGCGCGCGGAGAAGCTGCCGACCGTGGCCAACGTGGAATTGCAGCCGCTGGCCGCGCAGGCCGAGCGCGTGGCGACAGCGCTTGAATTGTTGGGCGATCCTCTGCCCGCCGCGGACCGCACAGCCCTGCGGGCGGCGAAAACCGTCGGAGCAATTCAGGACATACTCGACAAACATTGCCTTGTCGGCGTCAATATCAACCCCGAATCGCGGGTCAAAGCGCAGCAGGGCGAAGCGCGCCCGGAGCTGATGGAACAGGGTTGGCGCACGTTCCTGGTGAAGGTCCACAACGAAGCGGGTATTACGGCCGTGCTCACCGTCGATTCTCCCAACGCCGGCCAGTTAGCCAACACTGGCGCGGGCATGGTTGGCCGCCGCTGGATCGACCTTCAAATGTTCAATCGGCAACCGCTCACGGGCCGTTTGTCGGGCCTCGAAGTGGAATACCGCATTCTGCAGATCTATTCGAAGGACGCGGGCAAGCGTGAGGCCAAGCTCTCCTTCGATGCTGGCCAAGGCACGCAGGACCTCGGCTTCCGCAGCGAAGTCGACATCCTGTTCACGGCGAAAGCAGCGGCGAGCGTGAGCTTCCGCGTTCTCGACTGGAACGACCAGCCCACTACCGCCGCGTTCGAAATTCGCGATGCCAAGGGCCGCGTCTATCCGTCGCAAGCCAAGCGTCTGGGGGGCGATTTCTTCTTCCATCCGCAGGTCTACCGTGCGAACGGCGAGAAGGTAAACCTGCCCGCGGGCGATTACACGATCAAGTACTCGCGCGGTCCGGAATACATCGGCAAAACCCAGAAGCTCACTGTCGGCGAACAGCCGGTGGAAGCCGTATTCCGCCTCGAACGCTGGATCGATCCGGCGACCATGGGCTGGTATTCCGGTGACCATCACATCCACGCCGCCGGCTGCGCGCACTACGAACGGCCCACTGAAGGCGTGTACCCGCAGGACATGATGCGGCACACCCTGGGTGAGGATCTGAAGATCGGCAGCGTGCTTACCTGGGGACCCGGCTGGTACTTCCAGAAGACTTTCTTCGAAGGCAAGGACCACGCTGTTTCAACAAAGGACTACAAGATCCGCTATGACGTCGAAGTGAGCGGCCATCCGTCCAGCCACACAGGACACATCGTGTTACTCGGACTAAAGGAGCAGGACTTTCCAGGCACGCAGCGCATTGAAGACTGGCCGACGTGGGGCATCCCGATTCTGCGCTGGGCTAAAGGGCAAAAGGCCGTCACCGGTTATGCGCACTCAGGTTGGGGCCTGGCAATTCCCGAGCCGCCCGGCGAAGTGAAGCGGCTCAGCTACGCGCCGATGCCGTTCGATGGAATTGGCGCCAATGAGTACGTTGTCAGCGTGACGCACGGCGCCACCGATTTCATCTCAACCGTCGATACCCCTTGGCCCTATGAACTCACCATCTGGTATCACACCTTGAACGCCGGCTATCGCGCGCGTATCAGCGGCGAGACGGATTTCCCTTGCATCTATGGCGAGCGCGTCGGCCTCGGCCGCAGCTATGTGAAGCAAAAGGAGCTCGACTATGCCGACTGGGTGCAAGGCATCCGCGAAGGCCGCAATTATGTGAGCGACGGCAAGAGCCACCTCATCGACTTCAAGGTCAACGACGCCGTGATGGGAAGCGGCGAGAGCGAACTGAAGATGAGCACCCCGGGCAACGTACGTGTATCGGCGAAGGTGGCGGCGCGCTTGGATGAGACTCCCGACTCCGCCATTCGCGGACTTCGCGTGGACCAGAAGCCCTACTGGCACATCGAGCGTGCGCGGCTAGGCAGTTCGCGCAAGGTTCCGGTCGAGGTGATCGTCAACGGCGAGCCGGTGGCGCGCCGCGAAATCGACGCCGACGGCAAGCTGCGCGACCTCAGCTTCGACGTGATGATCGACCGCAGCTCATGGGTGGCGCTGCGCATTCTGCCCAGCTCGCACACGAACCCGGTATGGGTGACCGTAGGAGGCAAGCCGGTGCGCGAGCGCAAGAGCATCGAATGGGCGCTCGACGGTGTGGACCGCTGCTTCAAGCAGAAGATCAATCGCATCCGCCTGCCTGAGCAAGGCGAGATGACCCGCGCTTACGACTTCGCGCGCGAACAATACAAGGCCCGCCTCGCGGAAGCGCCATAGTAAATCCAAACACAAAAGGAAAGGGGGCTTTGAAACGCCCCCTTTGCCGTGTCACTCAGGTTTGACCCTGTGGTTGTTACTTCTTGGTCCCCTTCTCGTCGGGGTCAGCTTCTAGCCTAGCAGATGTCCTGCCTACAGAACGCGCTCGGCAATCGACTTCCCTTGTAGGAACTGCAACAGATAGTCCGGCCCCCCGGCCTTCGAATCCGTGCCTGACATGTTGAAGCCGCCGAACGGATGGCAGCCCACCATCGCGCCCGTGCACTTGCGGTTCAAGTAAAGGTTGCCCACAAAAAACTCATCCTCGCCTCGGCGCAAGCGGTCGGGATTGGCCGAATAGAGCGCGCCGGTGAGTCCGTATTCGGACTCGTTCGCCAGCGCCAGCGCATGATCAAAATCGCGCGCCTTCGTCACCGCGAGCACAGGACCGAAAATCTCTTCACGGAAAATGGTGTCGCTGCTTTCGATATCGGCGATGATCGTCGGTTGAATGAAGTGGCCGCCGAGGCCCGGCACGGCATCGCCGCCCGCAATCAACCGCCCTTCTTTCTTGCCCTGTTCGATGTACCCGAGAATCGACTTCTTCGCACCTTCGTTGATTACCGGGCCCATGTAATTCGCCGGATCGTCGGCCGGGCCGACTGTTAGCTTCGCCGCGCCCGCCTTAAGCCGTTCGACGACTGCGTCATATACCTTCGCGTCGATGATGGCGCGCGAGCAAGCCGAGCACTTCTGTCCCTGGAAGCCAAATGCCGAAGCCAGAATCCCCGCCGCCGCGGCGTCGAGATCCGCATCGTCGGCGACGACGATTGCGTCCTTACCGCCCATCTCCGCAATCACCCGTTTGATCCAGAGTTGCCCCGGCTGCGTTTGCGCCGCGAGCTGATTGATGTGCAGGCCGACGGCCTTCGAACCCGTGAATGCGACAAAGCGCGTCCTCGGGTGCGCTACCAACGTATCGCCCACCGCCGCGCCCGAGCCCGTTAGGAATTGATGGCTGCCGTCTGGAAAGCCCGCTTCGCCGAGCACCTCCACGAATTTCGCTGCAACGGTCGGCGTGTCCGAGCTCGGCTTGATTACCACTGTATTGCCCGCTACCAGCGCCGCCACCGTCATCCCGGCCAAGATCGCCAGCGAAAAATTCCACGGCGGAATCACGACGCCCACCCCCAGCGGGACATAGCGCAAGTGGCCGCGCTCGCCGGGCATCTGCACCAGCGGTTCGGGCGAAGCGTACCGCAGCATAAGCCGGGCGTAATAGTCGCAGAAGTCGATCGCTTCGCTCGTCTCGGCCTCGGCCTCATTCCAACTCTTGCCCGCTTCGAGAACCAGCCAGGCATTGAACTCCAGCTTGCGGCGCTTCAGAATCTCCACCACGCGAAACAGCATTCGCACACGATCTTCCGCAGGCGTGCGCGACCATCCGGGAAAAGCGGCAAACGCCGCCTCCACGGCATCTTGCGCGTCTTCTGCCGTGCCCTTTCCGTGCACCCCCACAACCTCGGAAGGGTTTGAAGGATTCACCGAGGCAAACGTGCCCGATAACTCGCGTCGCTTACCGCCGATCAACGGCCAATAGGTGCGTCCGAATTGCGAGCGCACCATCGCCAGCGCGTCCTGCATGGCCTTCCGTGCGGCTGGTTGCGTGAAGTCCGTGTAGGGCTCGTTTTGGAACGGGGGAAGAGCGGAGAGATTCACGGCCGTGATGTTTAGCCCTCCACCATTTTGCGGCCGCGATCGAACAGGTCGGCGGCTTCATCGGCGATCTGGCGGCCCTTGTCGTAGAGGTGGCGGCCCGTATCCATCAGATCCTTGCCTTTGTCGGCGAGCTTGCCGCGGCCCTCGTTCGCCTTGTCGCGAATCATGCGGCGCGTCTCTTCGCCCGATGCCGGAGCGAACAGCAGCGAGATGGTCGCGCCCAACGCCACACCTGCTGTAAACCAAATAACTTTTGAGTTATCCGTTGTCATAACTTGGAACCTCCTGTTCTCAATTCAATTGTAGTGCCCGCGAATAGGATATGGTGAAGACATGAGTGAACATCCTGAGTGGGTTGTGGTCTTCCGCTCCATGGATTCGTCCGCGCAGGAAGATGCTACCGATGCGCAGGCCCTTCTTTCGGAAGCCGGAATCACTGCCGAGATGATCGACGACTCTGAAGCCGGCGCGCCTCCAGGAAGCTACGCGGTTCGCGTACCTGCCGCGCGCGAAGCGGCGGCGCTCGATGTACTGCGCCGGGCCGAGGCCGAGGCCGAGTCGGAGCCAGCCGAGGCCGGTGACCCTTCGGCCGCCATGGATTTGAAGGAGATCTACGAAGGACAAGGCACAACGGCTGAGATCGAAGCACTTTCCATCGAGGCCGTGTTGAAGGCCAACGGTATTCCGTGCGTGCTGCAAGGCGCCTCGGAGATTCCTACGCTTCCCTTCGTCGTACTGGTCCCTCAACGTGACATGGAGCGGGCGCTCGCGATACTCGAAGAGGCGAAGGCCTCCGGACCCGCGGCGGCTGATGCCGCGCAGGGCGGCTAAAACGGCATCTGTCTGCTGAACAGCGGCTGCTCACGCACCGGCCAACGTCTCGTCTCGGCGCTGATACGGTTGCCGTCACTCCTCACAGTGACCAGCCCCTGCTGGTCGGTCCGCAGTACGCGCACGCCGCGCTCGGCCAACCGTTTGAGGACCTCCTCATGCGGGTGCTGGAACTGATTGTCCTGTCCCGCTGATATCACGGCAAATGTTGGATGAACGGCGTCGAGAAAGACTGCCGTAGTCGAAGTCCTGCTGCCATGATGGCCCAGCTTCAATACGTCTGCGCGAAGCAATTCGGGCGAGGAGGTGAGATTGTATTCCGCCTTCCGCTCGGCATCGCCCGTCAGGAGAAACGCATGCCTGCCAAAACGCGCGCGCAGAATGAGCGAGTCGTTGTTGTCCGTCTTGCCGCCGCTGCTTGCCGGCTCCGGCGCGAGCACTTCGACTTCGGCGCCCGAGAGTTCCAGACGATCGCCGGGGCGTTTACGTACAACCCGCACGCCCACTTCGCGCGCGATCGCCAGCAACTGTTGCATGGAGGCATGATCGGGTATCGACGTTACCCAGAGTTCGCGCGGCGCGAAGTTGCGGAGGACGGCTCCCAGCCCACCGATGTGATCCTGATCGGCGTGCGTCAGCGCCACGATGTCGACACGGCGAAACCCGCGCGACCATAAATACGGGGACACGACCCCTTCCCCAATATCCAAGCGCGGCGCCTTCCCGTTAATCCTGGGCAGCCCTCCTCCATCGATCAGCATCGTCTCGCCACCCGGCGCCACCAGAAGCAAGCTGTCGCCCTGTGACACATCCACGGCTGTCAGTTCCAACGTGCCCGCATGTGTTTGTGGCTCGAACGGGTGGACGAGGATCACCACTAGCAACGACGCCGCGAGCAGCGCCGGCAGCTGCCAGATGCCGCCTCGCCGCCGCTGCAGTTCCACCGCCATCCATGCCAACGCGGCGGCCGCCGACAGCACCAACCACATGGGCGCATCGGGAATGCGATAGGCCGGATCCCAGGCCGACATCCAACTTGCCAACGAGTGAGAAAGGTGGACGAGAAATTCCGTCGCCTTTACCAGCGGCGTGAAGCCAGTCAGCAGCGCTAGAGTTCCCGTTGGGACCGCCCATGTCATCAATGGAGTCACGACGAGATTCGCCAGAAAGCCCGATACGGGCGCGCGATGGAAGAACAGGATCATTGGTACGGTGAGCGCCGCTTGCATCAACGTGCTCACCAGCGTTAGCTCGGCCAGAATTGCGACGGTCTTCCCCACCAGCGAGACAGCGGCGAGCACGCGCTCGCGCCCCACGCCGTAGCGCAGTTCGGCGAAACGCGCAGCTAACTTGATCTCCACGAACAACTCCGCGACTGCCGCCGGCCAGTGGAAATCCACTTGCCGGGTTTTCAGCAGAGCGAACGCCGCGCGGTATGGCCTTAGCTTCAAATGCGTCAGCGGACCTGCGACGATCCCCAGAATGCCCACCGCGAGAAACGACAGTTGGAAGCTGGCCTCGAACAGTTGTTGCGGATCGGCACACAGGAAAACGAAACCCGTGAGCGCAAGCAGGTTCACCAGATTGGCCTGGCGGTGGAAGACGCCGCCCAGTAGGAAGATCGTCGTGCCGCCAGCCGCGCGGATGACCGGCGCCTCGCCGCCGCACAGCAACGAATACAGCCACACCAGGACCGACGTGACAAAGAATCGCATCAATGGTTTTCCGGGGAAGAGGCGGAACAACAGCAGAATCACGGCGCTCAGCGTGGTGATGTGCAAACCGGAAACCACGAGTACGTGATACGTCGAAGTGCGCCGGAACTCCTCGCTCCATACTGGATCCAGTCGCGAGCCGTCTCCGAGCAACGCTGCGCGCAATACACCATTCACGTAAGGATCCACGCCGAATCGTCGATCCAGCGCGTTCAACGCCCGCGTGCGTAGGCCGGCGATCCACGCACGCCATGTTGACCCGCAGACACCGGGCAACGCGCGCACCCCCGCGGAGCCCGTGACCGACCCAAGCCAGAATACGTCGCGCCGGGCAAGGTAGCCTGCATAGTCGAACGCGCCGGGGTTTTCAAAGTTGCGCGGCGTGCGGAACCGCGCGTCCACCTCGACCTTCTGGCCGTACTGCAAATCCGGCGGCGCCTCGCCTTTTCGGAGGTAGAGGTTCATGCGCGCGCGGGCTCGCGGCGCCAACTCCAGCATGAACTGCGCACGATCCTCCGACCACGCCGGCGATTCCACAACGCAGCCCTCGGTGACCACCGTTTCCCTCGGCCCGGCATCGATTCGCGGAGGCGGCAGGTTACGGTTGCCGATTTCCACTGATGCGCCCAGCCACAGGAACACGCTACCCACGGCCACCCGCATGATCCTCGGCGCCCAGCGCCGTGCCGCCAGCACCAGCAGCAGGCTCAACGTCAATGCCACCGCCGCCTCGCCCTTTTGCATCACCAGGCCGCGCGACGCAACGATCCCCAACGTAAGTGTCAGGAACGGGATCAGCATCGGCGCGGACATGCGGTAAACCCCTCGGAAGAGCGTGTGAAAAATAGAGCAAGTCTCTCATTCCGTTTACACGGGCGGCTCATTTTTGCGTGTTAGTCTGGTCTTATGCAGCTGTTTCGTCTCGCCGCCGTGAGTGTGCTCGGTGTCGCCACTCTGCTTGGTGCCGTCAATTTATCCAATCGCCGTGCACCCGGCTTTTCGCTGATGGACATCAACTACAACCAACACGATCTGGCCGACTATCGCGGCAAGGTCGTCTTAGTCGAGTTCATCCGTACGGATTGTCCGGTTTGTCAGGGCTTCACTTCGATCGTTGAAAAGCTCCGCACCCAGTTCGGCGACAGGGTCGAAGTAATTACGATCGTCAATACGCCGCCCGATTCCCAGCCCGCCGTCGTCAACTTCATCAATACGTATAAGGTGAAGAATCCCGTTCTATTCGACTGCGGCCAGGTGGCTGCGTCTTATATGAAGTTGACGCCACAGAATCCGCGGATCGCCCTGCCCCACTTTTTCGTGGTCGACCAGCGCGGCACCATCCGCAGCAACTATGAATATGCGACGGCGACGGAAGCTTACTTCACCGGAGACGCCACTCCGCTCATAACCGAGATCGAGGCGCTGTTACGAGAGTCTCCTTCCGCCGGCCCCCCAGCCAAACTCCCTGCTGTCAAGCAGTAAGGACAGCCGTTCAAGATAAGATGGATTTCGGCCTGGCGGTTTGCCACGGTCTCCCCCTGAGGAAGCTTCATGCCCAGCGACACGCTCACAATTACAGACAACCGGACCGGCAAAAGGTTTGAACTTGCCATTGAACACGAGACGATCCGCGCCATCGATCTTCGCCAGATGAAGACAGACAACGAAGACTTCGGCCTGATTACCTACGATCCCGGCTATATGAACACCGGGTCATGCCGCAGCCGCATCACTTATATCGATGGCGACAAGGGGATTTTGCGCTATCGCGGCTATCCCATCGAGCAGTTGGCGGAGCATTCGACTCATTTGGAAACCAGTTGGTTGATTCTCAATGGTGAGTTGCCGTCTCGAAAGACGCTGCACGGTTGGGAAAACGAAATCGTCGGCGACATGGCGGTACATGAGAACTTCAAAGCTTTCATGTCGAGCTTCCGCCATGACGCGCACCCGATGGGCATGGTGCAGTCCGCCATCGCGGCTCTGGGCACGTTTCATCCTTCTTCGAAGAAAATACTCGACCGCGAAGAACGTCAGATTCACATCCGCAACCTCATCGCCAAGGTTCCCACTTTGGCCGCATACGCCTATCGGCACAACGCCGGGCTCCCCTACGTCGGGCCCGATAGTAAGCTGAGCTACACCGGCAACTTCCTCAACATGATGTTCACAAAGGGCGAGACAAGGCATCGCCCGCATCAGGTTCTCGAACGCGCCCTCGACGTGCTTTTCATCCTCCACGCCGATCACGAGCAGAACTGTTCCACTTCCACTATGCGCATGGTTGGCAGCGCGCAAACCGACCCTTACGCTTCCTTGTCGGGCGCTGCCGCGGCGCTCTATGGCCCGCTGCATGGCGGCGCGAACGAAGCCGTGCTCAATATGCTTCGTGAGATCGGCACGAAAGACAACATCCCCAAGTTTATCGAGGGCGTTAAGGCGGGCCATGGAAGGCTGATGGGCTTTGGCCACCGCGTCTACAAAAACTACGACCCCCGCGCGCGAATCGTAAAGAGGAGTGCCGACGAGGTCTTCGATATCACCGGCCGCAATCCGCTGATCGAGGTTGCCGTGGAGCTCGAGCGAATCGCGCTCGAGGATGAATACTTCGTCAAGCGCAAGCTCTATCCGAACGTCGATTTCTATTCCGGCATCATCTATGAGGCCATGGGCTTCCCCACCGAAATGTTTACGGTGCTGTTCACCATCGCCCGCACCGTTGGCTGGCTCGCCCAGTGGGAGGAGATGCTCAATGACAACGACCAGAAGATTGCCCGTCCGAGGCAGGTCTATCTGGGCGAGGAGATTCGCGACTATGTACCTGCTGAGAAACGGCCATAAGCCCGCTCCCCACCGTCATTTAGATCTAGTGAGGAGGCTCGCCTTGGTGGCGGGCCTTTTTGCTTGCGCTACATTCTCCATCCCTTCCGCGCGCGCCCAGGATTTCGACCTGCTGATTAAAGGCGGCAAAGTCGTCGACGGCACCGGCAATCCCTGGTTCCGCGCCGACGTCGGCGTTCGCGCGGGTAAAATCGCCGCCATAGGCGATCTGAAGGACAAGACAGCCGCGCGCGTCATCGAAGCCGCGGGCCTGGTCGTCGCACCCGGCTTCATCGATATCCACAATCACTCCGACAACACGCTGCTCACCGACGGCAATGCCCAGAGCATGGTGCGCCAGGGCGTCACGTCGATGATCTTCGGCGAAGGCGGCTCGGCGGCACCGTCGAAGGAGTTTCCACGGCTGCGCGATTACTTTGCGGCGCTGATGGCAAAGGGTATTTCCACCAACATCGGCACCTATGTTGGCTCCTCGCAAATCTGGGAGCATGTGCGCGGCTCCAAACCTGCCCCTCCCGAAGGCGATGAGTTGGAGCGCATGCGGGCCCTCGTGCGCGAGGCGATGACGGATGGCGCGCTCGGCGTCGCCAGTTCGCTCAGCGGACCTCCGGGAAACTGGATCGACACCAACTCGATGGTCGAAATGTGCAAGCAGGCCGCGCCCTTCGGCGGCATCTATTCGACTCACATGCGCACCGAAGGCCATGGCGTCTTTAATGCCGTGGCCGAGTCGCTCGATATCGGCAAGCGTGCCGGCGTTCCCGTCGACATCATCCACCTGAAGATTGCCGAGCATAAGCTATGGGGCAAGATGCCGGAACTCGTCGCCAGCATTCAGAATGCGCGTAATCAGGGCCAGCAGGTAACGGCCAATGTCTATCCATACCGTGCCGGCCAGAACAATTTGTCGAGCATCATTCCCCCCTGGGCGCACGAAGGCGGCCGCGACGCCATGCTGAAGCGGCTAGGCGACGCCTCGATCCACGGCCGTTTGCAGAAGGAGATTCGCGAAGGCATTCCGGGTACCGACTGGTACAACCACTACACAGCCACCGGTTCGTGGGAAGGCATGCTGCTGGTCAACCTCTCCGGCCCCGCCTACAAGCAGTTCGAAGGCAAGCGAATGAATCAGGTGATCGCTGCCCTACTGCCGGAGATGCAGAAAGCGAACCCGAAGGCGAACGATGTGGACGTCCTGTTCCGCGTGCTCCTCGACAACAGGGGCTCCGTACCG
>DASRHX010001185.1:0-3511 GCA_035650295.1 Bryobacteraceae bacterium
TGCGAAGAAGGCTTCGAGCACCACGTGGCGGGAAGTTTCTCTACGTGTGCGAGCGCGGTCCACGAAGCCACGACGAAGTATCTTGGGTGGGATGTGTATCGCCACAACTAGACTCGCGGGAGCCTCTGAATGAGTATCGTCGCTGGAGTGGATTTTGGCACGCTGAGCGTGCGTGTTTCGCTGGTCGATAGCGAGCGCGGGCGGCTCGGTTCGGGAACGGCGGAGTATCCCCTGCATCGCCGCAGGGACGATCCCGATCATGCGACGCAATCGCACGCGGACCACATGCGCGCGCTCGCTGAAGCGACACAGGCCGCGCTTGGGAACGCGCGCGTAAAGGGCGATCAAGTAGAGGCCATCGCGCTTGACACCACGGGATCGAGCGTCGTCCCCGTTGACGAGAATCTCCAGCCGCTCGACGATTACTATCTCTGGTGCGATCACCGCTCCTGGCGCGAAGCGCTGCTCATCACCGAAGTCGCGCACAAGCGGAAGGTCGAAGCCATCGACTGGTGCGGCGGCGCTTACAGCTCCGAATGGGGCTTTTCGAAGCTGTTGCACTGGCTGCGCCACAATCCGGACAAGCGCTTGCGGTTCGCCACGGCGCTCGAACACTGCGATATGGTGGCTGCCACGCTTTGCGGCATCACCGATCTGGGCGTCCTTCCCCGCAGCATCTGCGCCATGGGTCACAAGTGGATGTGGAATCCGAAGTGGGACGGGCTTCCGCCGCAGGATTTCCTGAGCGCGGTTGATCCCGTGCTCGACGGCGTGCGCGCGAAAATTGCCGGCCGCTACGCTACGTCCGACAAACTGGCCGGTCATCTCACGTCCGAATGGGCTGCGAAACTGGGCCTCAAACCGGGCATTCCGATTCCCGTAGGCGCGTTCGATGCCCATTGGGATGCCATTGGGGCCAACTGCCGTGTGGGCGATGTGGTGAATGTTGTCGGCACCTCGACCTGCATCATCGCGGCGAGTCCCGAAACAAGACTAATACGCGGCGTGTGCGGCGTCGTTCCGGGTTCCGTGCATCCAGCGATGACCGGTGTTGAAGCTGGCCTCTCGGCCACGGGCGATATCTTCGACGCCATCGCACGACGCGCCGGCGCGAGCGCGGGCGAGCTCTCAGCCGGACTCGCGCAATATCGGGCCGGACAAACTGGACTGCTGCGCCTCACGTGGGATAACGGCGACCGCACTGTGCTCGTCAATCCCGAGCTCGGCGGCGTCACCCTCGGCTGGAACCTTTCGCACACCTCCGCCGATGAACTCTTTGCCGCTATCGAAGGTACTGCCTTCCACACTCGCATCATTCTCGAACGCATGGAGCAAGGCGGCACGCCGATACACCGCATCATCAATGGCGGCGGCATCCCCCGCAAGAACGAGGTTCTCAATCGCGTCTACGCGAATGTACTGAACAAGCCGGTGCTGGTACCCGAATCCGACGTCACCAGCCTGGGCTCCGCCATCTTTGCCTTCCTCGCCGCGGGAACGTTCAAGACCGTCGAGGCCGCGCAGGACGCGCTTTGCCCGAAGTTCCGCACCATCGAACCGAATCCGCCCGAGGCACGCGTCGCGAACGAACTATTCGATCACTACTCGTGCCTCTACTTCGCCTTGGGTCAGGCCAATAGCAAACCTGCCTCTCTCGGGGGAATACTTCCGCGCCTGCGCGAAATCGCCACAAGCGTCCGGAGCGGTATCGCATGAGTCTCGAACAACTGCGTGAAGAGGTGCTGGAAGCGAATCTGGAAATCGTGCGGCGCGGCCTCGTCCTCTATACGTTCGGCAACGTAAGCGGCATCGACCGCGAGCGCGGCCTTGTCGTCATCAAGCCAAGCGGCGTGCCCTATGAGCGCATGACGTGCGCCGATCTCGTTGTTGTCTCGCTCGATGGTGCACCCATTGAAGGCGACCTCCGCCCCTCCTCGGATCTCCCCACGCATCTGGTGCTTTATCGAAGCTTCCCCTCGATTGGAGGCGTCGTCCACACGCATTCGCGCTATGCAACCGCGTGGGCGCAGGCACGCCGTGAGATTCCCTGCACCGGCACGACTCATGCGGATTACTTCCATGGCCCGGTGCCCGTCACAGATCCCATGACCGACGAAGAGATCGCCGCCGGCTACGAGCACAACACGGGCCTTGTCATCGCGCGCCGATTTGCGAACCTCGATCCGGCAGCAATCCCTGCCGTCCTCGTAGCCAACCACGGAGTGTTCGCTTGGGGCAAGTCCGCCGCGGACGCGGCGCACAATGCGGTCGTGCTTGAAGAGATCGCGCATGTCGCGGCGCAAGCGGCCGCCCTCGGCGGGCTGTTTCCTATTTCGCAGGCGCTTCACGACAAACACTTCCAGCGGAAACACGGTCCGGCGGCTTACTATGGCCAGAAGTGACCCGGCGCACGCTCCTCACACTTGCCGCTTCGCCCCTTCTGCGCGCCGCCGATCCGTTTGAGGACCGTTGGCGTGCAGCGGTTGAGCGTCTCATTGCGGCGCCTCCGGAAACCTTGTCCTTCACGTCATCGGATGGACTGCTTATGCTTGGGCTCATGCGCTTGTACCAGCGCACGCGCTATCCGCTGTACGCCGACTTCGTCCACGGCTGGGCCAAGCATCACCTTGCTCATGCACCGGCTCCACAACATGCTTCCAATGCGCTTGCCATATTGCTTCTTCACGAAGCCCGGCCCCATGCATCATTCGATCAGTACGTAACCACGTCTGCTGAATCCGCCAATGGCCCCGGTGCCGCATCCTTCCTCGCGCGCTACGGTATGACGCGTCGCCAACCCGGCCTAATCCTACGCGCTGCGCGCAGCCTGCGGCTCGACCCGCCCGTTGCGTCCGAATTGCTCCTCAGAATCGCCGATGTGCTCGAGGCGCTTGAACCGATGCAGCCCGAATATGAACCTCTCGCCGCATGCGCGCAATCGGTGCGGCCCACCTCGAGCGATTTGCTTTCGCTTGCGGCGGCGTGGAAACTCGTCCGGATCCAAGTGGCCCCCGCCGCGCGTGCCGCCGAAGCTTTGGCGCAATGGAAGGTCGTTCATGGACAAGACGAGCCGAAACCCAGCGCGGCATATATACTGGCTGCCGCCGAAGCCGCCGCTACGCTTTGACCATTCGATGAACCCAACCCGCAAACCCGAAGCGTCGCCGTCACTCTGGCCTCGCGAGCACGGAGCGATTTCCATGTTTGTCCAGCCGTTGGTCTGTGCGGTGGTCATCGTGCATCGTTGGCACTGGTCGATTGTACCGGCCATCACAGCGGCGGGGGCGATGTTTCTCCTGCGCGAACCGCTGGTCGTGCTCGCCCGTCAACGCTGGGTGTGGCGCGAGCCTCATGCGGAAGCGGAGCGGGCCAAACGCTGGATAGCCCTGCTTGTGCCGTTGATGGTGATTAGCGGAGGCCTGCTCCTCTACCGTTGGCAATTTTCATGGCTCATCGCATTCGCTATTGGTTCCGTGGCCATGGCCGCCTATGCCACTTGGATGACGGTCCA
>DASRHX010001186.1:0-3723 GCA_035650295.1 Bryobacteraceae bacterium
CTCCGGAACGCCACCTTCGGGTTGTGCTTCGCCAGCGTCTTGGTGATCGCCGCCGTCAACGTCGTCTTGCCGTGGTCAATGTGACCGATCGTCCCCACGTTCACGTGCGGTTTGCTGCGGTCAAATTTTTCCTTCGCCATAGTGTCTGCCTACCAAAATTTCGTTGCCAAGAATATGAATGGAGCCGATGACCGGGATTGAACCGGTGACCTCGTCCTTACCAAGGACGCGCTCTACCAAACTGAGCTACATCGGCACCTTGCTTAACGCTATCACAACCATTGTTCCAGACCTCACTCGCACCGGAATGGTGGATAGGGGAGGATTCGAACCTCCGTAGCCCCAAAGGGCGACGGGTTTACAGCCCGTTGCTTTTGACCGCTCAGCCACCTATCCGTATTCAAAACGCCCGCGGTTGGCTGACGCCGCTAGCATTGGTGCTTTCGCCTCGGCAGGCCTGCCGGTTTGAGAACGACTCACCCTGGGAAGGACTGCTGAGATTCCGGCAAAAGACGCACAACTCCACTGCACCCTTGCAAGCCAGGAACTCCATTAGGGTAACATAGCTAAAACAAAACTCTCAACAGGAGCTCCGGAACATGCAGGCCACATTGAGGATTCGAATCGCCGCCACGATGCTGGCCGCTGCCGGGCTGTACACCGCCTGGACGCAGCAACCGCCGGCCGACCCACCACTCACCGTCGAAAAGATCGCCGACGACCTGCATGTCATCGTGGGCGCTGGCGGCAACGTCGGAGTGCTCACAACGGACGAAGGCATGATCATCATCGACGACAAGTTCGAGCGCAACGTCGATGGCATCCTCGAAAAGGTGAAGTCGATCTCGCCGAAGCCGATTCGGTACGTGCTGAACACGCACCTGCATGGCGATCACACGGGCGGCAACGCGAAGATCGCGTCCATCACAGGCGCGACCGTGTTCGGACACGCCAACGCGCGCGCCTACATGGTCGAAAAAAAGATGCCAGGTTTGCAGAACATCACCTTCAATGATCGCGGGGCGGTGCACCTCGGCGGCAAGACAATCGAGGCTTACTATTTTGGCCGCAGCCATACCAATGGCGACGTCGTGTACTACTTTCCCGCACACAAAGTCGTGCACATGGGCGACATGTTCGCCGTCGGCGGGCCGTTCATCGATTACTCGTCCGGCGGTCACGGCCGCGATTTCCCGAAGACCGTGGCCAAGGCGCTCGAGCTCGATATACAGACGGTTATTCCAGGGCACGGCGGTCCGATTTTGAAAAAGGCCGATCTGGCGGCGTTCGGGAGCGAGTTGTCGAACGCGCAGGCGCAGATGAGCAAGCTGATCAAGGAAGGCAAAACGAAGGATCAGGCGAAGGCGCTGATGAACACGTCGGACTTCAAGATGTGCTGCAAGACGGGGCTGTGGGACCGGACGATTCCCGCGTTGTGGGACGAATTGGCGAAATAGGCGAGCGACCTATTTAGCCTTGAGGAGCTCGGCAATTTCGGCGCGCATCTTGGCGTCGTCGTCCGGCGGGGGCTTCAGCTGCCCGCCGTGCTGATATCGCACCATATTCTTCTTGTCGATGATGGCGGTCTGCGGCAAATAGAAGATCGACGCCATCGCATGTTGCAGAAATTCCTGGGCCTTGTCGCGGGAGAGTATGCCAACGGGAAACGTCGCCCCAGACGCGTTTAGAAAGTTACCAATGTCTTTTGCGGCATTGTCATTGGTTGCCATGCCGATGGCCTGAAAGCCCTGATTCTTAAATTCGCGATAGTAACTGTCGAGCACTCGTCCCGCGCGGTGGCAAGCCTGGCAGTAGGTGAGCAGGAATTCGACGGCGATGACCTTACCCGCATACTTTTTCAGATCGCCTTCTGTTCCATCGGGCCATTTGAACTTGAGCGGCGCGGCGGGACGAGGCAGTTGCGCACCTTGCAGTTGTCCGGACAGGCCGGCTGCGGGCAGCGTGAGTACGAGACGGCGGCTGATGGAATCCATTAGCCTTGCTTGACGGCTTTCTTCGGCGCAGCCTTCTTGGTCGAGCCCGCGGGCGCCGCTTCCTTCACCAACAGCGCAACCTCTTTCCGCATATTGGCCTCTTCGTTCGAGTAGAAGTCTTTGTCCTCGCCCGGATGGTGAAAGCGCACAACGCCCTTGCGGTCGATGATCACCAGTTGTGGCATATACATGGTTTTCATGAACGGATGCTGCAGGAACTGATGCGAGAGCTCGCGCGTACCATAACCGACCGGATATGTAAGGTTGAGCTTTTGCGAGTACTCGGTGATCAGCATGTGGGACATGTCGTTCACAGCGCATCCGAGCATCTGCACGTCCTTCTCCCCGAATTCCTTATAGAGCTTCTGCATGACGGCGGAGCAGCGCTGGCAGTGCGGACAGGTAGTGAGTAGGAACTCGAGTACCACCACCTTGCCTTTGTAGTTGGACAAGTCGATGGTGGTCTTTTGATCCGCCAGCCGAAATGCCAGCGGAGGAGCCTGCTGCGGCGTGGTCATGGCGCCTGCCAGGGAGGAAGCAAATCCCGCGGCAACAGGCAGCGTGATCATTTTGCGACGGCTAAGCTTTTCGGTCGGCATCACCATTACTGTATCAATCCTCTCCCCAAGCCTCAATTCTTGCCCGGCGGCAGACCTTCGATGCTGGAGACTGTGTCGGCCTCAATCTTGACGAGGAAACCTCCGTCTCCGGTTTCGCCGGCTAGCCTCGTGGCGGCTTGTTCCGTGAAGTCACATCGCACCGACTTGCCCTTCAACACCAGCACATACGACTGGAAGAACTTGCGCGCAGCCTCGGCGGAGGACCACTTCGAGGCATAGCGCAATACAATGCGTCCGGTCTTCTTCTGCTCCTGGAGGTCGTACGCCCCGGCCACCCAATCGGTGGCGAGCGCCTCGTTGTCTTTGTCATAGAGGCGCAGCAGCATTTGATGATCGAACTCGCCGGCCGTGCCCTCGGAGATCACCTTCCAGTCTTTGCTCCAGCGCTTGCCAGGGGTTTCGGGAAGCTTCACAAGGGGTTGGACGCGCGAGGAAGCCAATCGTTCCAAATACAGATCAGGATGGAGGATCTCCTGTGTGGTCTCCGGTGGCGTGGTGAAGACGCCCGTGAATCCCTCATTTCCGAGTTTCACGATCACCGCCTGCTGGAAGCGGAGCCCTTGGGCATAGGGAAAGAGCAGGCTTTCACGGAGGTAGAGCGGGGATTGGTCGAAGACCGGGAACTGGCCGCCCGACGCGCCGGCCATGCGTCCCATCATTTCGATAAGTCCCTGCGACGTGCGCAACGACATTCCCGCTTTGCGCGCCATGAATTCGCTCATCAACCAAGTTGCCTGGCCCTCCATGACGGCCTGGCGGGCGAGAACGGCGTCGTCAGCCTGGTTCGACTTGCGGATGTACTTGTCGAGATCCACCTGCTGATCGGCCAGGGCGTGAGCGAGTTCGTGAACCAGAGCGATGCCTTGCATAAACGAGCCCTGACCATCGAGCATGACCATGCGGTCTTTCTTGTAGTCGTAGAAAGCGGCGGCCTGCTCGGTCATAAGATCGAGCGTGGATTCTTTGAGATTGAAGTCCCGTGGAACAAGGCCGAAACGCTTGAGGGTGAGTTCTTCAATGCGAAGGTCGTCGGCGTCGACCATCTCGCCCATGCGCTTCTCAAAGTAGGCCTTAAGGGCGTCGCGCGTCATCGTGTCTTGCGGGACCGG
>DASRHX010001187.1:0-8082 GCA_035650295.1 Bryobacteraceae bacterium
GGTACCCGGATGCCGCCCTGATACACCGTGCCTTTGCGCCCACGCATTCCCGCGTTGTAGCGCGGTTGCTGTGGACCGTTGTCCGTCAGGAAGATGAGAATCGTGTCATTCGTCACGCCCAGCCGGTCCATCGCCGCCAGCAACCGCCCGGTGTTTTCGTCGAGATTGCGGCACATGCCGTACACCTTGGCCGTCGTGTCGTCGAGCCCCTGCTCGGCAAACGGCTTCCAGTAGCTCTCGGCGATCTCCAGTGGAGTGTGCGGCGCATTTGTCGGCAGATACACGAAAAACGGATCGCGGCGGTGCCGCTCCATAAAGCGGATCGTCTCGTCGAAGAAAATATCCGTGCAGTAACCCTGCTTCCTCTCCCATTTCCCGTTCACCCTCAGCATCGGGTCCTGATAGTGGTTGCCGGGAGGGTCCGACGGCTGCGTCAGGCCTCCACCGGAGCAAACCACGGATTCATCGAACCCCTGGTCGATACTGCGCAATGGGTAGTTGTCGCCAAGGTGCCATTTGCCGAAAATACCCGTCGTGTATCCGGCTGGCTTCAACATCTCGGCGAGTGTTACCTCATCGGGCCACATCATCGAACGCCCTAGAAAGGTGTCCACCACACCCGTCCTGTAGTTGTACCGCCCGGTGAGCAGCGAAGATCGTGTCGGCGAGCAAACCGGACACACTTGAAACTGCGTGAACTGCGCGCCTTCGTTCCCGATCCGGTCCAGGTTCGCCGTCTTAAGGTGCGGGTTACCATGAATCGAGAAATCGCCATACCCCTGGTCGTCGCTGATCAGGACCACCACGTTGGGCCGGCGCCGCGACTGGCCCTTCGCAATGGTGTGAACGAACGGCGCGCCGAGCGTGGCGGTAGTCATCTGGCGTCTGGTGAGCATAGTGATTCCTTTATGAAACGGGAGGCGTCGGCTTCTCCATGCCCGTCAACCCCTGATCGGCCTTGGTTGCGTCGTAGTTGGGATTCGCTGTCGGCATGATGGCCTTCCGTGCCGCCCTCCACTGCGCGAGCTTCGCCTGCATTGCCCGCGCACGAGCCGGTTCCCGCCGCGCCAGGTTCGTCCGCTCGCTCAGGTCGTGCCTGAGGTTGTACAGTTCCAGCCTGCCATCCTCGTAGAACTCGATCAGCTTCCAATCTCCTTCGCGAATCGCTCCCGCCGGAACTCCACCCTGGTTCGAATAGTGTGGATAGTGCCAATACAGCGCGTCGCGTTGCAGTCCACGCCCTGCTGTAACATGCGGCAGCAGACTTACCCCATCAATGTCGCTTGCGGCCTTCACTCCGGCCGCGGCAAGCGCCGTCGCAAAGACATCAATTGAGCACACCGGAGTATTGCTGATTCCCGGCTTGACACGTCCCTTCCACCGCAGCATGTAAGGGATGCGAATTCCCCCTTCGTAGAGATGCCCCTTGCCCGCCCGCAGCGGAGCATTTTCGGTGACGTGCGTTTTGCGCGCTCCCTCAAATCGCAGGCCGCCATTGTCCGCAAGGAAGAAGACGAGCGTGTTTTCGGCGAGGCCCAATTCGTCCAGTTTCCGCAACAGTTGGCCGGCCGCATCGTCCATCGCCTCGATCATCGCGCCATACGTCGGATCGCCCTGCGCCCCCCCGGCGACCGCTTTTCGCTTGTACTTTTCCACAAGCTCGGGCGGCGCGCCCAGCGGAATGTGCACGCTGAAGTGCGGCAGATAAAGAAAGAACGGCCGGTCCCTGTTCTGCTCGACGAACATCGTCGCCCGCCGGGTCAAGTACTGCGCCAGGTATTCGTTCTGCTGGGGCGCAGGGTCGGTCAAGGTCGGCACGTTGTAAGGCGGCCACCACGCGCGTGGCGACCCGGCTGAAGTGCCGCCCGCGTTCAGCGCGAAGCCCTGCTCCAGAGGGGAGAATCCTTCGCCCCCGAGATGCCATTTGCCGATGCTCGCTGATACGTAACCCGCTGGTTTCAACGCCTCGGCCAGAGTTGTGTGATCGAGCGCCAGCTCGGTCTTCGTTCTCGGACACAGCGCTTTCGCCGTCGGCCACTGCTTCCGCCCGGCAATCCAGTCGGTGACGCCGGAACGGACCGGGTATTGGCCGGTGAGAATGCTGGCCCGCGTCGGGGAACACACAGGACAGGCGGCGTAGCCGTTTGTGAACCGCACCGATTCCTTCGCAAAGCGGTCCAGGTTGGGTGTCTCGTAAAACGTGCTTCCATAGCAGCCCAAATCGCGCCAGCCGTAGTCGTCGATCAGAATGACGACAACGTTCGGCGGGCGCTTGCCTTGCGCCTGGGCGGCCAACGCGGCTGCCGCCGCCACAAATCCGCGCCTGCTTAAACGTGAACTCATAGTTTGAAAAAGATCTTCCGGCGGTAGAGCCACACGCACACGTAAATTTGAAACGCAACGACGCAGCAGGAAGTCAAGGCCTTGCCCCATGCCCCCCACCATTCAATCGGCCAACCCAGCAGAGCCGCAGCCGCCCGCTCCATCCAGCCATGCAGCATTTCATGGAAGAGGTAAATGAAAATCGAATTGGCGCCGACGATCGCCCCTACCGTCGCCCAACGTTGCAGCCGTTTCACATCGCAAAGGTAATAGAACACCGCCAGCACCCACAACGTGATGCCCGTGCTCACGAAAGCGAACGAGGCCGTCCATATTTTCTTGTTGATTGGCACCACCGCCCCCAGCGCGAACCCGGCGATAAGCGCCACCGCCCCCCAAATGGCCAGCGTGCGCAACTTGGCGCCCTCTGTCCGCGTACTCTTGATCACCCACCCCGCCATCACCCCGAAAATCGTGTTCGCCGCCGACGAAACGCAGTTGATGGTTGCATATCCACCGCCCCAATGCCTGCCCAAGAGGACGCCGTCCAGCCAGTAGCCGGGATTCGCGTTCTGATCGTAGGGACCGGTAATACCTTCGCCGGTCGTGAAGTTGTAAAAGGTCCAGTGAGCCGCCAGGAGGCCGATGGCGGCGCCCAGTTGCACGCGCCAGCCCCGGTCAAGCACCAGGTACGCCACCAGGTACGTAAAGGAAAGTTGGCCCAAGACGTTGATCAGGTCGATATTCGGCCGCCCGGCGCTGATTGTCCGCGCGACAATTCCCCAAAACAAAAGTAGCGCGCAACGTTTCAGAACGTGAAAGAAGATCTGCTGTTCGCTTTCGCCGGCCGCCCGCCGCTTGTCGAACGCCCATGGCATGGCTGCCCCCACGATGAACATGAAGAATGGCTGGATCATGTCCCAGGCGTTAAATCCGTGCCATGCCGCGTGTGTGAACTGGTATTCCAACGGCGCGATCCAGGGGATGTCTTTCAGATGGTGAAGTCCGAAAGCATTGGAAAACATCCAGATCATCGTGAAACCGCGAAACGCGTCGATCGAGAAGACTCGCGCTAGGTCGGCGCGCGCTGGCGCGGCGGCGGATACGGGAGGCGGGGCGACGGCAGCCACTGGTACGGCATTATATAAGCCCTGGCTCGCGCCGGCCTCCGTGCCCCCGGGCCCTCAATTCGTAGCTAGATATTCAGGGTCTTCTGCCTAAACCTTTGAAATAGGTCCGCCGATTATCAAATGAGTTCTAGATCGGGAGACGACCGTGGAAACGCAACTGCTGTATGGCCTGAGCATCTTGATGGCGGTGGGATTTGGATACTTCGTCGCCTCGACGATGCTCCGCGGCGGGCGCAATACCCTGATCGCCCAAGGCCGGCGGGAAGGGGAGACGGAACGCGCCGAGTTGGAGGAGCAAGTGAAACTTCTCCAGACGCGCACGCAGGAAATCGAAAAGGAGCGCGAACAGGAACGCGCCGACATCGAGAAGTTGCTTGAAGAAAACGGGAAGCTCCATATCCTGCACAACGAGGCCGACCAACGCGTGGCTGATGCCCGGCGCTCCGCTGAAGAGTACTGGGAGCAGGTGGTGGGCGACCTTAGATTGGCGGCTGAAGAGCGCTCGCAGGCGCCTGCGGCTGAAGCCGGATCCCAACCCACTGACGAACAGTTGCAACAGGCCGTCGAGGAGGCAAAGCGGGCGGCTGAGGAGCATTGGCAACGGATAGCCGATAGTATTCGCGCCGAAGCGGACATTGAGCGCGCCCAACTTGTCGAACGCATCGCCGCGTCCGAGGCCACCATCGCTGCGTCGGAAGCGGCCTGGGAAACAAAGCTGGCCGCCTTGAGCGCGGAGTTGAAGCAGGCGCGGGAACAGTCCGCGATCGCTGCCATCACACCTTCGACCGCTACTTCCGCCCACGAATCCCCCAGCCATGAATCGATGCTGGAAGCCTTCCGTTCCGTGGCGGCGGAAGCGCTGTACGCCAACAATGAAAAATTCCTCGATCTGGCGCGCGTCGCCCTCGAGCGGATCCAGGAAACGGCGCACCCCGAGGTCCCAGACTACTCCACTGCCGTTAACGAGCTAATCGATCCCATTCGGGAAACGTTGGCCAAAGTAGACAGCAATTTGGGCCAGATGGAGAAGGAGCGCCAATCCGCATTTTCCAATCTGACCGATTTGGTGAACCACCTCGTTCAGCAGGGAAGGGAATTGCGCCAGGAGACGACCGGACTCGCTCGAGCGCTGCGTCCCCGCGGCTGGCATGGACGCTGGGGTGAGTTGCAGTTGCGGCGTGTGGTCGAGTTGGCAGGAATGCTCGAACACTGTGACTACGAAGATCGGACTGCATCGGGCAATGCCGGCGCTGGGAATGAAACCCTGCGGCCGGAGATGGTCGTGCATTTGCCGAACCACCGCGACATCGTGGTCGACGCGAATGTTTCACTGTCGGCTTATCTCGAATCGGTCGATGCGCTCGATGAGGCTGTACGGACGGAGAAACTCCGCGCGCATGCCGCCGCTGTCCGTGCGCATTTGCGGCGGCTCTCGGGTGCGGATTACTGGAGCCAGTTCGCCTTGGCTCCGGAGTTCGTGGTCGCCTTCCTCCCCAGCGAAACCGTCTTCAGCGCGGCCTTAGAACAGGATCCCGCCCTCATCGAATTTGGCGCGGAACGTCGCGTCATCCTGGCCACGCCCACCACACTAATCGCGCTTCTCAAGGCGACGGCCCATGGCTGGCAACAGCAACAGCTGGCCGACAACGCAAGAATCGTCAGCGAATTGGGCAAGACCCTCTACGAAAGGCTAGTCAGCTTCACCGGCCACATGGACGATTTGCGCCGCAACCTCGAACGCAGCGTGGAGAGCTTCAATCGCGGTGTCTCTTCGCTTGAGTCGCGTGTATTAGTGAGCGCGCGGCGATTCCAGGAGCTGGACGTCCTTCCGGTGCCCGAAATCCCCGTGCTCGATCCCGTGGCAACGCTTCCACGATCTTTACAGGCGCTGGAATCGGCCACTGGCAACGATCCCGCTTCGCCACCTGCAATCGCGACGCCTATCGAACGGGCGGAAAGCCCGGCGGTGCAGGCGGAGGTGCCGTTGATTGACCTCCCGATACCTCCCATGGCGCCCGTCATCGTCTGCGAGCCTCGTGTCGTCAGCGAGGCCCACGTTGTCTCAGAGCCAAGAATTGTACGCGAACCTACCTTTGTCAGTGAAGACCATTCGGTCATCCCATGACTTCGTGAAGGTCCTGTAAAAGCCTTGTAAAAGTGTGCAACGCAGGCAACTGGCTTTCATTGGGCGGCGTATTACCCAGTGGAAGGAGTAAACAATCATGAAAAAGAGCCTGCTGAGTTTGATCGGAACGGTGTTGCTGGCCGCGCCCGCGATGTTCGGAGAAGTGAACCCCGAAAAAGTGCGCAAAGAGCTGGTAACGCTTCCGTATTTCGGAATCTTCGACAACATGAGTTTTCGTGTCGATGGATCGACTGTAACTCTAATGGGGTCGGTGACCCGTCCAACCTTGAAGTCCTCGGCCGAGCGGGTCGCGGCACGGGTGGCCGGTGTCGAGCATGTGGTCAATGAAATTGAAGTATTGCCGCTGTCACCGTTTGACGACAGCATCCGCCTCCGCGTAGCGCGAGCGGTGTACGGACAAAGTGCGTTGAACCGCTATGCTCTCGGCGCCAATCCTCCCATTCGCATCATCGTGAAGAACGGTGAGGTGACGTTGGAAGGCGTCGTGGCCAACACGATGGATCGCAACATCGCCAACATCGCCGCAAATGGCGTGTCGGGAGTTTTCAAAGTAACGAACCACTTGCGCGTCGAGCGCGGTGGCTCGGAAAGCTAAACAACCAACTCAACTACCCTCGGGGGCGGACTTCGGTCCGTCCCCCTTTTTCATTTCAACAGTTTGGATTGACTCCCACCGCCTCGAATGGTAGCGTCATATCCCATGAGCCGCTTACTGATTTCGACGGCCGCGTTGCCGTTTCTAGTGGGAATTTGCGCGAGCGCGCAAACGGGGAAGACGCTGCCACCTCCGGCGGCGATCAAGATCAACTACGACGAACATGTGAAGCCGATATTGGCTGCAAAGTGTTTCGCCTGTCACGGCGCCAAGCAGGTGATGTCGGGTCTCCGCCTGGATTTGCGCCAGAATGCCTTGCGCGGTGGCGATTACGGCGTCGTGATCGTGCCCGGCAAAAGCGCCGAAAGTAAGCTCATCATTCGGTTGACCGGCCCGGATGCCGGTCTTCAAATGCCCCCAACCGGCGCGATACAGGATGAGGAGATCGGAATCCTGCGTGCCTGGATCGACCAGGGAGCCGAAATGCCCGGCAAGGCCGAGGATACTGTTGTCGCCGCCAAGCCAACCGAGCCGCGCATTGCTTCCCTTATCAAGTCGATTCATGCGCGCGACAATAGCGCCGTACTCAAGGCCCTTGCCGCCGATTCGACGTTGGCCAATGCGGCCGATTCGGTGGGCTCGACCATGCTCATGCACGCGGCCTATTTGGGAACCCTTGAAACGATGCGCGCGCTCCTCGACGCCGGCGCCGACGTGAATGCGGCAAATAACCGCAAAGCCACCGCTCTCCATTGGGCCGTTGCCGACGCAGCCAAATTGAAACTCCTGATCGCACGTGGCGCGACCCTTGAAGCCAAAACCGTCGATGGCCGCACCGTCCTTCATCTCGCCGCCACCCATCCCGATGGCGCCCCGCGCCTCGCCCTGCTGCTTGACGCTGGCGCAGACCCGAATGCGAAAAACCTTGTGGGCGCCACACCTCTCACGGCAGCCGTCGGAGCGGGCCTCGAACAGACGAAACTGATGCTCGCCAAGGGCGCGGATGTAAATGCCAAAACAGGAACGGGCGCGACCCCCCTCATGACGGCCGCCGGGCGCGACTCCCGCATCGCGGCCTTGTTGATCGAAAAGGGCGCTGACGTAAAGTCTCGCACCAAACGCGGGGAAACCCCGCTGGCCGCTGCCGCAACAGGCGGGTTTGTCGAAACGGCGCGGCTTCTCATCGAAAAAGGCGCCGATGTGAATTCGGTCGACTACCGTGGCTACACGCCCCTCATGCACGCCGCCTACATGGACGATGCCAAGCCGGAGATGATCCGCTTGCTGCTCGACAAAGGCGCCGGCATAAAGGCCAAAGGTGAAGGCGAAACCGCCCTCAGCCTGGCTGCCAAACGAGGGAACACGGCGGTGGCTCGCATGCTGCGTGATGCTTCCGGCAGCGCCCCCGCGGAACCCGCCGTGCTCCGCGCCCCGAACTCCATCGAGCTGACTCCAGCTCTCCTCCGCGAGGCAGCGCGCAAGAGCATGGTGTTGCTCGAACGGACAAATACCACCTTCATCCAGAAGGGCGGCTGCAACTCTTGCCACAACCAAATGCTTCCCGCCGTTGCCCAGTCGTTCGCCCGCTCCCGCGGCGTCGCCGTTGGAGAGCCCATGGCCCTGGTTCCCCCGGAAAAGAACGAATTCACAACCGATCGCCTGATCGAACACAACTCATTTGGCGCGAATTCCATGGGGTACGAACTGTTCTGGTACGCCGGCGTGAAGCGTCCCGCCGACGAACGGATCGATGCTATGGTCTATCTGCTGAAGACAATGCAGCAGCCCGCCGGGAACTGGATGTCGCGCGCAACGCGGCCGCCGCTCACCTCGGACGATTTCCAAACCACCGCTCTCGCCGTTCACGCATTGAAGACCTACGGACGGGC
>DASRHX010001188.1:0-3325 GCA_035650295.1 Bryobacteraceae bacterium
CGTTTTGCGCCACGTGGAAGTCAATAGTCCACGGGCGGAGTGTCGCTGTGAGAGACTGAAGCGCGGCACTGAGATCCTGGCGATTCCAGTCGAAGTCCTCCGGCAGCATGCGATCTTCAGGCGCGTTGTAACCGAGCGTGAAGAGCAACGTATGAGCCATGTCGGCTTGGAAGCCGAGGGTTTCGGGCCGGTTGACGGTCTCGAGCAGGCGGAGCATCTCGCGCCAGCTATGCATACCACCCCAACAGATCTCGCCTTCGGCGGCCAGGCGCTCGCCGTGCGCCTGGGCGACGTTGCACGCCTCCCTGAAGGTCTCGGCGATGAGCTTAGTGTTGCCCGAGGGATTCTTCAACCACTCCGACGGGCTCGAGGCCGAGTCGATGCGCACAATGCCGTAAGGCCGGGTTCCCATTTCGCGAAGCTTCTTCGCAATCCAGCAGGCCTTGCGCACCTGCCCCACGAAAGCAGCCCTCTCCTCGGCGCTACCCATGGCAGACCCACCGCCGGTTGGAGGCCAGACGGGTGCGACCACGGATCCGATCACAAAGCCCCGCTCCCGAACCTTGTCGGCCAGCCGCTTTAAATCGTCGCCCGTGGAATCGATACTGATGTGCGGATCGAAGAGGAAGAGGTCCACGCCTTCAAAGCGCTGGCCGTTCACACTCGCGGCTGCGGTGAGATCAAGCATGGTGTCCAGATCGATCGGCGGCTCCGAGTCCGGCCCTTTGCCCACCAGGCCAGGCCACATGGCATTGTGAAGTTTTGGGAAGTTATTGTGAGAGTTGTGCGGCATCGTATTCTATTCTCGATAGCGGTTTGGTCTAAGGGGCTACGCCGGGTTGGCAGGAGTTGGATCACGCATCTCAATCCCCGCTACCGCCTTCACGGATCAAGGCCAATCTCTTCCGAACCCCGAGCGCGACCTCGACAGGCCGGCCTACGGCCCGCCTCGAACCCCAGTTCAGGCTGAAGCGAGTGTATAGACACCTACGTCTGTACGGGGACGTCAGCCTTCCGCCCAGGCGGTGGCTTAGGCACGACTGAAGATCGAACCACTGAGCGTGCCTGTGCTGTCGGAAAATGATTCCTGCTCTATGCTCAGAGATCGCAGGATGCTGAGGTACACGTTCGACATCCGCGTCTCTCCCTTTCGCCAGTAGGTCCCGTGCTTGAGGCCCATGTTGGCCCCGCCGGCGATCAGAGTTGGCAGGTTTTGAGGGTTATGTGTCGTGCTCGCGCCGCTTCCGAACAGCACGATGGTGTTGTCGAGCACGCTACCGTTACGGTCTTGATAGCGGGTCAAGCTCTCCAAGAAATGCGCCACCTGCTGGCTCAAGAACAGGTCGTATTTGGCAAACTGCAATTGCCCGTCCTTGTCGACCGCATGCGAGAGATTGTGGTGTGTCTTCGAGAGTCCCAACTTGAGCGGGAAGGTATCGCTGATACCCATCCCGTCTTCGCGGTTGAGCATGAACGCCACGGAACGAGTAATGTCCGCATCGAATGCCAGCGCGATCAGGTCCAACATATTACGGTAGTACTCAGCCGGCTCTCCTTCTGAGGTCGCGTCGAGATTCAGATGCGAGTAGTCCTGCTTCTTCAGCGGGACATCGATCCACCGTTCGGACGCGATCAACCGCGATTCCACTTCATTCAGGGACGTGAGGTATTGATCCATTCGTTCCCGGTCGGAACTACCCAGTTGCCGATTGAGCGAGCGCGCACTCTCCACCACGGCGTCCACCAATTTAATGCGCCGCTGCAGGTTGTCGCGCTGCGCTTGCAGCGATGCGCGGTCACCGCGAAACAAGCGCTCGAAGACGCGGCGCGGGCTGTTTTCCGCCGGAATCGGCCGCCCTTCCAGACTGTAGGAGATGGTGCCCGTGCGAGAGAGGAAGCCGGTCCCGGCATCGATCGACAGCACGAGCGAAGGCTGCCGGCAGTACTGCTTGGTGTGCAGCGCCACCACCTGATCGAGTCCGACCGAGTTAAAAGTCCCTGGCTTCGGATTGTGCAGCGGCGCGCCGGTAAGCCACATATCGGAGCAAATATGCGGGTCCGCTTTCAAACCACTCGGATGATGGAGCCCACCTATGAAGCTGAGTTGTTTTCGGAAAGGACTGAGCGGCTCAGTCGACTTGCCAAAAACGAATTCGCCGTTGCGCTCGGCCGCGGGAAACCAACTCCACTCGTCGAGGCCATGCTCCGCTTTCGGGAGCGACATGCCGTTGGCGGTGTAGAGCGCGCAGAAGCGGCAAGGAACCTGTCCCGTCACTTCGGAGCCCATAGCGTCAAGAACTGGCAATGCCAGGGCAATCCCTCCCATCCCTTTGAGGAAAGCACGGCGATCGATTTTCAATGAAGGGCTCATTGGTGTCTCCACTGAGGCATGGTCTGAAATTCTACTACTTTTCGAGGAACAATTTGCTATTGACGACGAACCGGATCATATCTTTCATTCGGTATCCGTCGGCCTTCAACTTTAGCTCGTCCCGTTTCAAGTCGTTCAGCTCATTGTACGTCAGGTTGCGTCCAGTTGCATAGGTCGCAAGATGCCTGAGAACACTGAAAGCCACTTGATCGATGCGCTCCTGGCTGAGATACCGCTTCAGATCGTTCACTCCCGACACTTCCGTATTGTCGGGCAACGTGGAGCGTGTGGCTACGGGCTGCGGCTTCAGACGCCCGCCTGCATCGAACTCCTCTAGGGCCACCCCCCACGGGTCAATCTTGGCGTGACATTGAGCGCAAGCGGATTGATTGCGATGCCGCTCGAGCCGCTCGCGAAGGGAGAGATGTCGCGTATCCTCCTGTAGCTCGGGCACATTCGGCGGGGGAGGATCAGGCGGTTCGGCGATGATCTTCCGCGCCAGCCAGGCCCCGCGCTTCACCGGGTTCGATTCCCGACCGTCTGATAGCCCCGCCATGATGGCCGCCTGCGTCAGTACGCCACCCAGTTCGCCACGACCGTGCCGGATGGGAACAAACTGGAAGCCGCCTTCGGTCTTGCCGGCCAGATCGTAGTAACTAGCAACGACTTCGTTCGCGACGACGACATCGGACGCAATCAGATTCCGCACCGGCAGGTTGTTGCGGATCAGGTACTGAAGAAACTGGACCGGCTCCTGCCGCAGCTGGGTGCGTGTGTCCCGTGTGAGCCTGGGAAACTGTTTGCGATCCGGTTCGAGCACATCGAACTTGTCCAGGCTCAACCACTGTGAGGTGAATTCAGCTGCGAAGCGGGAGAAACGCGCATCGTCGATCATCCGCCCGACTTCGTCATCCAGATGTCTGCGGAGCACGCCGGTGGCGGCTAACTTCAGCG
>DASRHX010001189.1:0-8281 GCA_035650295.1 Bryobacteraceae bacterium
ATGCCGCCCAGGTATTCACACAGCACATTTACCCGGAAGTCATCACCTCGCTCCGAAGCTTGGCCGGCGGAAGCATGATTATGCTGCCTTCGGGCATTGAGGATTTTGCCGACGACCAACTTGCCGAGTACGTATTGCGCCCGCAGGGCTGCGCCGTTCTGACCGCGCAGGAGCGGGTGAAGTTCTTCAAACTTGCCTGGGACGCCGTCGGCTCGGAATTTGCATCGCGCCACACGCAGTACGAGATGTTCTATGCAGGCGCAGAGCACGTAACAAAGGGACATTCCTACCGCACCTACGATTGGGATCGTGCAGCGGCCCTTCTCGATGGTCTCTTGGGCAGCTATCACCTTGATGACGAACTGAAGAGTGTCAAGGCGGAAATCGGACGTAGCGGAGCGTAGGCAGGCCGGACTGCCTCCATCTACCCGTCCGGCAGTTCCGTCTTCTGCGCCAACTGGTTCTAATAGCGATGTGGCCCTATTTCGCACGGCATACATCGCCGCGAACCGTCTCGACAAGCTGGGCTCGAATCCCAGGCCGGGTCAACTTCAGCGACTTGTTTTTGGTGTAGTTTCAATCACTGGAATCTTTGACGCAGTGTAAACCGTGGGTAATCGAAGCGCCTCGTGATCGGCGCCGATGCGCGCCAGATGGTCGATGACCACTCGCGTATGCGGATACTTCCGTACATGCGATTGATGGGCGGGAGCGCATGTGCATTCACCGAGGGACATACGGCGAGCCCTTCGGCGGCACAGGCTGCGGACGAACGTGGACCAGCGTTGCGTACCTGAACATCGCGGCAGCGCGCGCGCCCGATTTACCAGCCGATGACATACGCATCCGTGGCAGGCGCCGCGCCTCCCATCAGCACCCCCGACCGCGGATCCACCACGATTGTCTTGACGCTTCCCACGCCCTTTGCCGAGTGGGTCCGCACCTGGTGACCACGTTTGGCCAACTCCTCCCGTACTTCGCGCGGAACCTGCTGTGAGACTGTCAGTCCGCGGCCGGGCGGATGCGGATGGAACGACTGATGAAAGGCTCGCGTCGAAAAGTAGGGCTGCTCGAGGGCCTGCTGCACGTTCCACCCAAACTCGACGTAGTTCAGGAAGAACTGTAGTTGCGACTGCCCCTGGGTGTCCCCGCCCGGACTCCCAAACACCATCAACGGCTTGCCATCCTTGAGTACGAGCACCGGATTCAAAGTTTGCCTCGGACGTTTGCGCGGCGCCAGACCGTTCGGATGCTTTGGGTCGATATTGAAACGGGCCAACACGTCGTTGATGAAGTAGCCACCGTTGTCGCCATCCACGTACATCGCACTGCCAAAGTCGGACGCCACCGACGAGGTGATGGTCACCATATTCCGGTCCTTGTCGACCACATCGATGTGCGTGGTAAAGCTCTCGATCCAATCGGGAAAGGCCGCCGGGCCCGTCAGCTCGACGTGACTTCCGGGACTCCGTACATACCGCGGCTCAGTCGAGGCCCCGAGTCCGGGCGGCGCTACGCCGTCAATGGCCCGGTCCTTGCGAATCAAGGCCCGGCGCCGCTGAGCGTACTCGTCGGATAGCAAGGTGTCGATCGGTATGTCCCTTACAAATCGCGGATCGCCAATGTAGGCGTCGCGGTCGGCAAAGGCCAGCTTCAGGGCTTCGGCTACGTAGTGGATGTAGTCGGCGGAATTGTGACCCATGGCCTTCAGGTCAAAACCCTCAAGGATTTTGAGCGCCTCAAGCATCACCGGAGACTGAGTGGGCAGTCCGACGCCGTAAACATCGTAGCCTCGATAGCGTACATGGAGCGGCTTCGCTTCTTCGGCTTCGAACTCGGCGAGATCCGCGGCCTCCATGATCCCGCCATTCGCCGACAGAAACCGGATCGTGTTTTCTGCAACGGGCCCTCTGTAGAACCCGTCGCGCCCTTGGGCGGCGATGCGCCGCAGCGTGTTGCCGAGATTCTTTCGCACCACCACGTCGCCCATTCGCAGCGGCTGGCCTCCTCGAAACCACACCGGCAGCGAAGACGGGAATGCCTGGAGCCGTTTCACATTCGAACGAAGCACGCCCTCAAGGTTCTCACTGATGACGAAGCCTCGCTCGGCCATCTCAATCGCTGGAGCAAGCACCTGCTCACGCTTCAGCTTGCCGTATTTGCTGAGCGCCAGCAGAAGGGCGGCCGGTGCAGCCGGCACTACCGGGCTCAAGGCACCGTCTAGTGGGATCTCGCCCTTGCGTTGAAAGAATTCTGCTGTGGCACGCTTCGGCGCCCAACCTCCACCGTTGATGAAGATGACCTCGTTCGTCTTCGCGCGGTAGATCAGGATGAACGCGTCGCCCCCGATTCCTGACCGACTGGGCTCGACCACGGTGCTGGCGAAGCAGGCCGCTGCCGCTGCATCCACCGCGTCCCCACCCTGTGCCAGCATCTTGTAACCGGACATGGCTGTTGCGTAGTGAGCTGTCGCCACCATGCCATCCGTCCCGAGGTACACCGGCCGCCACGTGGAAGTCTGACCTTGCAGCAATGAAGCAGTGATTACGGTCAGCGCGATTCGTCTCATGTCGGGTATTGTACGTTGCGCGCCAGCGGAAGTTGTTCGACTGGCTCGCCAGGTGCGCAGCAGTCCTCCGACGGGATCAGATAATCGCAAGCGCGACGGCAGATGTGAGCACAGGATCCGGTTCTCTGCAATGAGGTACCGTAGCCGTGGGCCGCAACGCTCCGGCACGGATTAGAGTAAGCATCACGGCCCGCATTACCGACGCACACCCGCCCGCGAAGCGAACGCGGACAGCCGAAGGCGCGCTTCAGAAGGTGTACTTCAAGCCCAGTTGCACCACCCGCTCAGTCTGGCGAAATCCGAAGTCGCTGGCGGACGTGATCCGACCTGCGTTGGGATTCAGGAGTTGCCCGGCAGCGTTGCGAACGGCTGGCTGCAGCACCGGATCGTCAAACTGCGCGTGGTTAAACAGATTGAAAAACTCGGCGCGGAATTGAACCCGATGGCGCTCGCGGAACATGAAGTTCTTCGAGAAGTTTACGTCCCAATTGTTTACCCCGCTTCCCTGGATGATGCCCTTCCCCGCGTTTCCGAAGCGGCCCGGAGTCGCGTTCTGAATGGCTTCGGTGTCGAACCACCGGTCGATTGACCGGTCGCTGCGGCTCAGATTCGGATTCCGCAAAACGTCCGGGCGAGCGCCCGTATAGAGGACATTGAAGTTTCCGGGGGTGAGGTACGCGCCCACGTAGGCAGTCCAGATCGGCGCAACCTGCCATCCGCCCAGCAAGAATCGCGCGGCCGTCGGGATGGTTTTCAACAGCGGCGTTTCGTACACGGCACTGAGGTTCAATTGATGCGGACGATCAAACACGGCCGGGCCCTTATTGTCTTTCAAGTTGCGAATGGTATTGGTGCCAAAAGCTCCCGCGCCATTAGCGACGCCCACGGTGCTGGAGTCCACATCGGTAAGGGTCTTCGAAAACGTGTAGTTGACCAGGAAAGTCATCCCTTTGGAATAACGGCGCTCCAGCCTCGTTGTGAGCGCATGATAATTGGCGGCGGCGCGCGATTCAAGAATACCCACCGCTGCCAGCGTGGGATACGGAAAGATCAGCCGGAAGTCAGGCGGCTGCGGGGGATTGGGCGTTATTTCGTTGTAGTCGAGGTTGGTTTGCAGACGCGTGCTCTTGGAGCCGCGATACGCAACCTCCCACAACGTGTTCGCGGTTACGAGCTTCTGGATGCTCAAGTTCCACTGTTGGACGTAGGCGTCACGAAGGTTACGGTCTACTCCGGATCGCGTCAGGTTCGTCTGGCGATTGGCGCCGGCCAGCGGATCGTCGGCTGTGAATTCCGGAAGAGGGCTCGTCGGGCTGGCGGGGCGGTAGGTACGCGTGACCAGGAATGCAAACGGGTCCTGGAACCCACGCGAGCGAAAATCGTTGCCGATCGGCGGGCTGAAGAACACGCCATAAGCTCCACGGACCACCAGGCTTTCAGTGCCGAGGGCGCGCCAGGCGAATCCGATCCGTGGTCCGAAATTATTGCGGTCTGGATTGATGAGGCTCCGCGGCGTCCCGTTCTGTCCCGCCAGCAATTGCTGCCCTGTACTCAGGTCGAAGCTCGCGATGCGGTTGAACAGATCGTGAGGCTTGCCGAAATACTCCCAGCGAAGCCCGATATTGACCGTGAGATTCGATGTGGCGCGCCAATCATCCTGGAGGTACGTCGCAAAGTTGCTGTAGCGAAGCCGTTGTTCGTAGGGAGTGGTTTGCACCGAGTAGGTGGCCGGGAAACCGAGCAGCGTGTCGGCGATGGCTGCCTGCCGAGTGGGTGTCCCCACAGGCGGTAGGGACGAGTACACTCCGGTGAATGCGTAGTTGCCATTCGGCGCACCCCACTGTGTGGAGTTTAGTTGCTTCTTCTGATAGGTAAGGCCCGTCTTGAACGTGTGATGGCCACGAACGATCGACAGGTTATCAACCACCTGCACGGACTGCGTGATCCATTGAAAAAATGCGTTGTTGGTAGAGAATCCGGCCTGTGGATGCCCGGAGATCGTGATAGCCGGGGCGCCGTAGGTCAGCGGCTGCGTGGGGACTCCTTTAATGCCGAGCTCGTCCACCCAGTTGCGCACGAATGAGTCTGCGGAGTTGCGAATACGGTTCATGCGGACAAAGCCAAGGTTTACTTCGTTCACGATGGCCGGGCTGAAGACGTGGGTGTCGCCAAGAACATATTGCACGTGCCGCTCAGACTGAACCGCATCGTACTTGAACGCCTGCGTGAGCGCCTGGCCCGGACCGACGTCGTCCGGCTCATTGATGGTCGTTCGCCAAAATAGATTGTCGCGGCTGGTGAGTTTGTGATCGACCCGGAAAGACGGCAACGAAAAGTCGAACTTGCGCAGGGGAGCGTTGACAAAGTTGCGTGCGGGGTCGGAGTTGTTCGACACCGGATACAAGGCGAGCAGACCTCGCCCCACTGGATTAATGCGGCTGACTGGGATCTGATTGTTCGAAAAAGGCGTTTTCGTGAGGGGATCCACGATCGTACCGGACGTGGCACTGAAATCGCCGGTGCGTTCCTGCGCTGTGGGCACCAGCGCGGTGCTGGTGGTGCCGTTCCGCTGCCGTTGCCATTCCCAACTGAACGTGAAAAATGTCCGGTCCTTGCCGTTATACAGCTTCGGCAGATAGACCGGCCCGCTGATCAGGAATCCGAATTGGTTGCGTTTGTTTGGCGCGGACCGCCCGGTTACGTCAAAGAAGTTGCGCGAATCCATCTTGTTGTTCCGGAGGAACTCAAACAACGAACCATGGACTTCATTCGAGCCGCGGCGCGTCACCACGTTGACGAATGCGCCGGAGTTGCCACCAAATTCGGCTGACGCGCCCGATGTAAGCACGCGAAATTCACCTACCGATTCTAGCGAGGGAATGGCGTACGGATAGTTGTTCAGCTCCATGCCGCTGATCTCGATGCCATCCACAAGAACCGTGCTGGTGTTGTCGCGCTGCCCGCCCGCCGAGAAGGCCGGGCCATAGTTTGCCTGCCGCTGCGTCGCGCTGGCTCGGCCGGCCGTGATGATACCGGAGGACAGAAACGCAAGCTGCATGAAGTTGCGCCCATTTAACGGAAGCTCGCGAACTCGCTTTTCGTCGATCACCTGAGCGAGACTGGCTTCGCTGGCCTGGACCTGCGCGGCGGTCGCCTCTACGGTTACTGATTCGGAAACCTGCCCCAGTTCGAGCTTGATATCGATCTGCATTGTTTGGGCGACTGTCAACTGAAGGTTTTTCGTCTCGCTCTTCTTGAACCCCGCCATTTCCACGTGGAGCGTGTACAGCCCACGAGGTAGCGCCCGAAATTCGTAAAGGCCGGAAGTAGTAGTGGTCTGCTCTCGCGTCTGATTGGTCTGCTGATCGAGCAGCGTGACTATGGCCCCGGCGACGGAGGCGCCGGCAGCGTCGGTCACTACGCCGGTTATGACACCAGTCGCTGTTTGGCCCCAAGCTATGGAAAGGATGCCGAGGGCTTGGAGAACCCAAAGAATTGTTTTGAATCGCATGCGTTATCCCCTTTGTGCCGGGATCCGTGGCCGTTGGCGGGCTGCTCCAAACTGCGAACAGCCGGATTGCTTCACTATAGCCGATGTGTATTTCGGCAGCCGCTCTTAACCCTGCGTGGATTTTCGCATCTGATCGATGCCATCGTGGAGGGCGCGACCATAAACGGCGGAGTCCGAGCCGCACGAAATCACGTTGTATCCGGCCTTGATCCACTCCTCGGCCTGCGTCATATTGGCGGGTTGGACACCAGCGAGTTTTCCATGAGCGCGGGCGACCGTGGGCACGCGATGGAAGGCTTCAAGGAAACGCGGATCGTCAAACTTACCGGGGATGCCCATCGATTGCGAGAGATCGAAATGACCGGTCCAAAGGATATCGACGCCGGGCGTGGCGGCGATGGACTCGAGGTTCTCGATGGCGGTGACGGATTCGATTTGCGCAATCACCGTGGTGTTGCGGTTGGCGAATTCGAAATAGGTGGCGGGGTCGGCGCCCTTCCAGTCCGTGTGTGCGGTGCCGATTCCCACGCCGCGCTTGCCTAGGGGCGCGTATTTGACGGCGTTGACCAATTCCCTTGCTTGGGCTGCTGTCTCGACGGTGGGATTCATGATGCCAAGAGCGCCCACATCCATCGCGCGCGCAATGAAGTGATACATCGTTTGCGGGATGCGCACGAAGGGCGCCACCGTGGTGGCTTTGAACCAGCCGATCAGGTCGGCCACGGTTTCGTTATCGAAGCCGGAGTGCTCCATATCAATCAACACGAAGTCGGCGCCGGCGTTGGCGACAATCTGGGCGACACCGCGCGACTTGAACTCCCACACCATGTGGCCGATCGGGACGCGCCCCTCGGCCGCGACTTGTTGCAGACGGTTTGGTTTCATATTGGGACTGCTTAACCGACCTTGACCCAAGCGCGCTTTTCGCCACTATCCATCACAGCTTCGATGCACTTCATGCCCCAAGCACCATCGGCGAAGGTTGGGTAGTCGATGGGAGCAGCGGGATCGGCGACGCGGCGATAGAAGCGGCGGTAGAGTTGCTTGTGCGCATCGTCGTAGCCTTCGCTGTGGCCACCCGGCAGGTCGGCGAACGCAGCAGCGGCGGGGTACATCAATGACGGGTCTTTCACCATGAGTTGGTTGGGTGAGTTGCGATGGCCGATCCAGAGTTGGTCGGGCGACTCCTGATTCCACATGACGCCGCACTTGGTGCCGAAAATCTCAATCTGGAAGCGGTTCTTGCAGCCGGCCGACATCTGACTGACGGTGTAGGCTCCGCGGGCGCGGTCGCCGAGGCGAACGAGCACGCTGGCGAAATCCTCAGTAGTGATCGGGATCTCCTGGTAGTCTTCGGGCTTCAGCATTTTTCCGGTGAAGGTTTCCACGGCGCCTTTCGGCTTTTTGCGGGTCTTGTGAAAGATGGCGGTGTCGGCGCAGACTTCGGTGATGCGCTGGCCAGTGAGGTGCTGAATCATGTCCATCCAGTGAGAACCGATGTCGCCGACCACGCGCGAGCGGCCGTTGTCGGCGGCCTCGATGCGCCAGTTGTAATCGGTGTCATAGAGCAGCCAGTCCTGCGAGTAAGTTCCTTGTACAACGAGCACTTCGCCCAGTTCGCCGGCTGCAATCATCTGGCGAATTTGCTGGAGGGCAGGATAGTAGCGGAGGTTGTGATTGACCGCGTTGGCGACGCCGGTCTCTTCGGCAACCTTTACCATCTCAGCGGCCTCGGCGGACGTTGTGGCAACCGGCTTCTCGCACAGCACGGCGCGGCCGGCCTTCATGGCGGCGATGGACATGGGGGCGTGCAAGGCGTTTGGGGTAAGCACGTGAACGGCGTCTATGGATGAGTCATTGACAACCTCTTGCCAATTCGAACTGACGCGATCGACGCCGAAGGATTTGCCGACCGCGACAGCATCGACGCCAGGACCGACCGCGATGGCGGCGAGCTCAACGTTGCCCAGCCGGCGAATAGCTTCGGCGTGGACTTTGCCCATGAACCCGGAGCCGATGATCGCGGTTCTCAATTTCTTCATGATGGAATTCCTTTCAGAGGAAAGTTATGACTGCTGGTCAGATGAAGGACAGAGAGACAATGTACCGCAATCGGGCAGGGGAAATCAGGCGCGCGCTTACCAAAACATAACCGGCAATTCCTGTTTACCATAGTGGCAGGAGGGGCCGATGCGCATCCG
>DASRHX010001190.1:0-11826 GCA_035650295.1 Bryobacteraceae bacterium
CCCCGTCACGATCTTCGCCGCAACGCAGAACACCAATTCCGGCCGCAGCCCGCGCGGCAACGCACGTGCCAACCGCTATCGCGAACTAGCTGAACCGTCGACGCGCACGGTGGACCGCTGGTTCGGCGACGTGTCGGCCAGTTCGTTCTGTGCGGCCGGTGTCGACAACGGCACTTGCGCCTACGGCGTTCCCGCCCTCGGCGAGTTCGGCAGTTCGGGTGTGGGTACGGAGCGCGCTCCTGGCTTCTTCAACCTGGACACGTCGATCGGCAAACGCTTCGCAATTACGGAACGGCACAACCTCGAGTTCCGCGCCGAATTGTTCAACGTATTGAACTCTGTGAGCTGGGGCGCTCCGGGCCGCGACATCACGGCGCCGGCGAGCTTTGGCTCGATCACGGGGCAGATCAACGCTCCGCGCAACATTCAGTTCGGACTGAAGTACCGCTTCTAAACCGAACGTAATTCCAAAAGAAGCCGGCGGACTACGGTCCGCCGGTTTTTTTTATATCTCGACGCCGCGCGCCCGCAATTCATCGACGATTTGTTCGTGAGATTGGAATTGCACGGCGTCGATGCCCATGCGACGTGCGCCCTCGACGTATTCGGGAATGTCGTCGGTGAAGAAGCAATCGCCAGGTTCGCCCTCAGCGTGGCGGAGAGCTTCGCGGTAGATGGCCTCATCGGGCTTCAAGGCACCGACCTTGTAGCTGAGCACGTGATGATCGAAGTGGTGGACGTGCGGATAGTGCTGCTCAATCATCTCGTAGTGAATGGCATTGGTATTGGAAAGCAACAAAAGCCGGTAGCGGCCTTTGATCGATTCGAGGAGCGATTCGGGAATCAACGTCTCCGGCGAGAAGATGCTGAACCAGATTTCGCGGAAGTCATCGTAGCTGATGTTGCAATCGATGGCGCGGTTGAATTGTTCGACGAAGGGGCGGGGCTCGATCTGGCCAGTTTCGAAGCGTGGGACGATGCCGGCGGCGCGGACACGGTCGCGGATCTCGTCGCGGTCGAGGCCGGTGATGGCGGTAACGCGGGTATAAGCGCGGTCGAAATCGAATGGCACGATGACGCGGCCGAGATCAAAAATAATAGTCCGAATGGGCACCCGTCCAGGTTACCGTGACGAGGCAGGGCGGACCCACGGTGTGTAGGGCTTCAGGGGAACGAGCTTGCCGTCAATGGTGGCAGTTGCGGCGAGATCGGTTTCGAGAGCCATGACGCGCCCGTCCGCGAGTTGGGCAACGAACTGGCAAGGACCGGCGAACTTGACCGGTGCGCCGGAACAGTTTCCGCCGGCGGATGTGCGGCCGGAGTAGGTTTGGCCGCTCACCTTGCCGAGAATCGTGGAGAAACCGGAACCAGTAATCCGAAATGAGCGAAGGACGTCGGTAGCGCTAGGGTCGGTTGCCGAACGCGGATAGATGAAGACGCGCGAGGACATGGTACGGGCGGGAATCAGCCATCCGTAGGTGGAGCGGAGCGGTGCTTCCTCGGCGGTGATCGAGGAAGCAACATCGAGAGCGAGGAAGGCTTGCTGATCGCCATCCTTGGCGTAGGCGACGGTGGCGGCGCGGCCATCGACGTTCACTTGAAGGGGCGAGCCGTCGTCTTTCAGAAGAGGAAGCGTGATGCCGGTACGCTGGCCCGCGCGGGCCTCACACTTTTGTTCAACGAGGACTCCGTCAGGCGTGACGGTGAAGTCCTGGCGGCAGAGCGGGCCGAAGCCGGAGTCGAGAGGAATATAGCGAAGCAAAAACCGGACGAGCGCGGGGCTTGCTTCGATGGCCGAGAACGCCACGCGGTACCTGTCTGGCACGTCGGCAATGCGTACCCAACCTTTTTCAGTTTCCCATGTGGGCGCAAACGATGCGCCGCGGCCGCTCTTGAACTCGCGTTCGCCATCGGAGGGGCCGAGGCGTGAGTCCCAACCGGCGCGGGCGAAACGCGCGACACCCATGGCGGACCAAAAGCGCTCGTAGCGGCCAACGGTATCGCCGCGCAAGTTCACTGCCACTTGCATGCCTCCGGCGTTGGCAAAGGCGGAGCCGAATCCTGGGTCGAGTTCGAACGCATACCCGCCGATTTCCGAGGGCGTGGGCTGCTCCTTCGCATCACTCTTGAGAAACGCACGCTGCATCCAAGCTTCGGCCAGATGCATCATGACAGCGCCGTTGTAGTTGCCCCACTGGCTGGCGGGTTGATAGCCAATGCGTTCGGCGGGATCGAAGCGGTTTTTCGTGATGAAAAAAGATCCCGCCCAATTGCCATCTGTGCGGCGCCAGCGCTGGAAACTTTGAAAGGAGAGCATGGCGGCGCGGTGATACTGACCGGCGAGCCACTTGTCTTTGGTCCTTCCGGTCATCACCTCAAAGGCCAGTTGATACAGCACGTCGTTGAAGACATGATCGTCGGTACGGCCATTCATGGGGCATTGGCCATCGGGCGATTGCAGGAGCAGGCTCGTTTGCGTACCGCGTTTGACAGCATCCCCGATTTCGGGAACGGCGTCCATCATAGCGAGAAGATTTCCCCGCCCTACCGCTTCCACGGCAAGGGATTCGGGATCGCTCGAATGATCCTGATAGAGGTTCCACTTGTCGTGGACGATGCGAGCCGCCTGGTTGTCCTCCCATTGCTTGCGAACGAATGCGATGTCGTCGCGGCGCCATTGGCCCTTCATCGCGTAGGTGCGCCAGTTATTCAAATGCGAGAGGGGGCCTTCCCAGATGGAATCGACCGGAGTGGTGAGACGCGTTTGCCAACGCTTGAACGTTTCGGCGGGCACATGCTTTTCGTAGAGGTTCAGCGCCTCAGGGAGGGCGGCGAGAAAGAATTCACCATGCTGATCGGGGATGGCCTTGCTGCCGCCGGCAAGGGCCGCGGTCGATCGCTCCATAGCGCGGATACCCGAATCCTTCAGATCCACACCGCGCCCTCCTTGCAAGAGAACTCCGACGGCAAAGGCGAAGTAGGGAGTGGAGTACTGATGTTCGCGCTTGAGGTAGGGATCGATGATCGAACCGTCGGCGGCTTGGTGTTTGGCAGCGACGCGGCAGACGCCTTCGATCACGTCCAGGTAGGCGCTGGCGGGGATCGCCAAGGGCTTCCAGGGACGGGCGGCCAGGTGCCAGCGAAGGGTGGGGAGACCGGGCGGAAGGTCGGCGGCGTGAAGGAGGGCTCCGCACGCCAGCACAGCAATGACGATCAGTGCGCGAACGTTCACGCACGCATTAAAACACAATACCTACGTTCCAAGCGGTATTTTCGCTCCTGAAGCTGCATTACGTGGGTATAGTCATGACTGGAACTCCGATGACACCTGCCACGGGTCGAAATCCAAACAGACTGCTTTTCGTGGCCATAGCAATTTATTGCGGCCTCGCATTTGCATTAGTGGCGCGCAGACCCGGGCTCCAATACGACGAAGCGCTGCATGTGCTAGGTAGCGTCCACATGCGGCATTCTGTTCAGGAACTTCCCCTTCCACATGACCCGAACACCTGGATTTGTCCGTTGGGCCGTTGCATACCTCTCATGACGCTCCGATACACAGGTGCGCTCAAGGAGTATCTTTGTCTCCCGCTTCTCTATACCTTCGGACCAAAAACAAGTATCGTCCGTTTTGTCTCTATCCTCCTCGCTGCTTTCGGTCTCTTCGGCATTGGAACGTTTCTCTCTGAGCAATTCCATCCAACAGCCGGTGCCGCGGTGGCGCTCATCTTGGCGGTGAATCCGTCGTTCGTGAATATGACCGTTTTCGACAATTCTGCAATCGCCGCCTGGATGGGCGCTCTTGGGCTTGCCGCTTGGGCATTATCGAGATATCTGTCTCATCCTTCTTTTACCGATGCATTCATATTCGGAGCGACAGCCGGTTTTGGAGTTTGGGTTCGTGCCAACTTTTTATGGGTGATTGCCGCAATGCTGGTTGCAGCGCTGATCGTGTTCCGCACTCCGGTCGTCCGGCCTGGGCATTTGGCTGCTGCCTTTATTGGGTCGTTAATCGGAGCCCTGCCCTTCCTTGTCTATCAATTCACGTCCGAAGGAGGCACATGGCAGGCGCTCTCAATGTTTGAGAGCAAGCAGAGCATTTCGAGCCGGCTCTATAGCCGGCTGATTCTCTTTGCCGAATCGCTTCTTTCGGATCGCGAGCATCGAGCGATGTGGGGCACAATCGAAATGGCTTCGTGGCAAAGATGGCTCTTTCCGGTCGTCGTTTGGGTCAGTATCCTGATTTGCCTCTTCGCTGCACGACGATCCAACAGCCCTTACCTGGTTAGGGTCGTCGCCATAACCTTTGTTCTTTTATTTACGATTCTCTTCTCTTCGAGTCTCGAAATCTCAGAGCACCATCTCATTGTGTTATTGCCCTTTGCCGCAACAGTTGTCGTGCTCGCACTCATGGTTGCCATGCGAAGCTCCTGGATGACAAAGGTGGTTAGTGTGGCGGTGGCCACCTTGTACGGCGGCTTGGCGATGCACTGGCACGCGCTTGCACTTAGAGGCTTGTCTCAAACAGGGGGGCTCGCAACATGGTCGAGCGGGATCAACACGGTTGCGGCCAAGCTGATGAGCCTGGAACGTAGCAGAGAAATTACCGTGCTGGATTGGGGTTTGCAGAACAGTCTCTACGTGATCAGCGATTCCAAGCTCAAAACGAGAGAGGCGTTCTGGGACTTTCCGTCGGACCCGAAACTTCAGCAAACGTATTGGTATGAAAGGTTGCCTCATGGCGGCGTGTTTCTGTTGTATGCAGCTGGCCATAGGCAAATGCCCGCGATGTCAGATTCATTCCTCCGGACCCTGCATACGTCGGGAGTGCGATTTGATCGAGTCACGGTCCCGCAAAAGGATGGCGCATCCTACGCGGAGATCTATTCAGTCGCACCGGGTGGCGCCCCGCTCAGTCACCAGCCTGCGCCGTTGACCTCCAGTCGCATGCTTAAGATGAATGACCCCGGGGTATCGGATCGCCTTCAAGGATTTCATGAGGTCGAGGAAAGCGGCTGGAGATGGACGCGCCGAACATTCTCCATTGTTTTCCCACTGAGCGATGGCCGGCAAACCCATGGAGCCGCGCTTTCGTTGAACTTGTATGTCCCGGAGGCTGTGATCGCCCGATTTGGCTCCGTCACTCTGAGCGCCGCGATCAACGGCCACACTCTTGGCGATGCAGTCTTTCGCAGTGGAGGCGTCGCAACGTACAAACGAAGCATCAACGCTACCTTGCTTCGCAAGACCCAGGAGAAGATCACCTTTTCACTAGACAATTCGTTACCGCCGACAGCCGCTGATGCGAGGGAACTTGGCATCATCGTCTCATCCGCTGTCATGGAAGAAGTGCCGCGCGAATAGGCATTTTGACCCACATGTTAATCTAGGTAGTTGCCAGGTGCCGGGCTCCGTGCAATGAGCAGCTGCGAACCCCGCCAGGACCGGAAGGTAGCAACGGTAGTGGTCCCGCTTGTGTGCCGCGGATTCCCCGGCGCTTGGCTCTTCCTTCGATCCGCATGTATCAGGTAATCGCCCGCAAGTACCGGCCGCGCCATTTCGCCGAACTCGTCGGCCAGGAGCACGTCCGTTCAACTTTGAGCAACGCGATTACGCAGGAGCGGATCGCGCACGGCTACATTTTCAGCGGGCAGCGCGGAACAGGCAAGACGACCGTGGCGCGCATTCTGGCGCGCTGTCTAAATTGCGAGAAGGGTCCAACGGCGACGCCATGCCTGGAGTGTTCGGCCTGTACTGAGATCGCGGCGGGCAACTCCATCGACGTGATCGAAATCGACGCGGCGTCCAACCGCGGCATCAATGAGATGCGCGAGCTGCGCGAGAATGTGCGATTCCGGCCCGCGCGCGACCGCTTCAAAGTCTTCATCATCGACGAGGCGCACCAGATCACGAACGAGGCATTCAACGCGTTGTTGAAGACGCTCGAGGAGCCCCCCGATTGGGTGGTGTTCGTGCTATGCACGACGGAAGCTCACAAGATTCCGACAACGATCGCATCGCGCTGCCAACAGTTCAGCTTCCGCAGCGTGGAGTTCGCTGAACTAGTGGAACGTATGCGCTGGATCTGCGAACAGGAGAACATCACGGCGGAAGAAGGCGCCCTGGCGGTGCTGGCGCAGGCAGGCGAAGGCAGCGTGCGCGACTCGCTTTCGGCTCTGGACCAGGCGATTGCGTGCTGTGGGAACGACCTGAAGGTCGATCAGGTGCGCGAACTGCTGGGCCTGTTTTCGCTCGATGCGTTGGGCGCGGTAACCGATGCGCTGCAGGCCGCCGAGACGAGACGGATGCTGGAGATCGTCCAGGAGTTGGAACGAAACGGTGCGCATTTACAGCACTACACGCGCGAGTTGGCGCGGTACTTCCGCAACCTGCTGGTGGCGAAGATTGCCGGTACGCCTTCGCGGCTGATCGCAGCATCGCCAGAGGAGCAGGAGAAGCTTGCCGCGACCGCCAGCGACTTCAGCGAAGAGGATCTGACGAGGTACCTGCAACTCACGTTAGACATATATCGAGACTTGCAGTACTCCTTACAGCCGAGGCTGCACCTTGAGCTTGGGCTGTTGCGGTTGGTGCACGCGGGCAGGCTTGTGAAAATTGAGGATGCGATCTCCGCCCTCGGCTCGGGCTCCGCGGCGCCACCGGTTTCTCCCCCACCGCCGAAGAAAGTGCCGCCCGCGCCGGTTCGTTCGGCGCCACCCATAGAGAAGGCCGCGGTTGCGCCACCAGCGCCGAGTTCGCTGAAGAACCGCCTATTGGCACAGCTCACCGCACAGGACATGAAGGCTTACATTGATGCCGTGGAGCACGCCGACGTGAGCGAATCGGCAGCCGAGGTACGCTTCTCCGCACCGAAGGAGTTTGGCCTGGCATTGCGCTCACCCGATATTCGGGACGCGGTGCAACAGCTTTTGGGGCGCCCCGTGAAGATCGCCTTCGTGGCTACTGAAAGTGGAGCTGGCGCTGCGGCCGTATCCACGACGACTCCGGAGACACAATCGCCGCCAGAGAACGATGCGCTTGCGCAGGAAGCCCTCGGTCATCCTGAAGTTCAACGGTTCCAGGAGTTGTTCCCCGGCAGTCACGTGCGAACCGTGCGGAATCTGAGAGACTGAGGACATTATGAAACTACCGGGCAATATGCAGTCGATGATGAAGCAGGCGCAGCAGATGCAGCAGCGCATGCAAGAGGAAGTGGCGAAAATCAGAGTGGAAGGCTCGGCAGGCGGCGGCATGGTGAGCGTCACGATGGACGGCCAGAAGAACGTCCTCTCCGTGAAGATCGACCCCGAGGTGGCAGGCGACGTGGAGATGTTGCAGGATCTTGTGGTGGCGGCATGCAACGAAGCCGTGAAGAAAGTGGATTCCGAAACGCAAGCGAAGATGGCTGGGCTGATGGGTGGACTTGGCCTGCCGCCGGGTTTGTTCTAGGCATTCCCCATGCCCGACTTCGCCGGGCCGCTCGAACGGCTCATTGTGGAATTCAAACGGCTACCGGGAGTGGGCCAGAAATCCGCGCAGCGGCTCGCTTTCCATGTATTGCGAGCGTCACGCGAGGATGCGGAACGCTTTGCGCACGCGGTCATGGACGTGAAGGACAAACTGGGCCTGTGCGCGATGTGCCACAACATTTCCGAAGGCGAGCTTTGTCCGTATTGCACCGATCCGACGCGCGATCAGACGAAGATCTGCGTCGTCGATGAACCGCATAGTATTCTGCCGATCGAAGTAACACGCAGCTACGACGGCCTCTACCACGTCTTGCACGGGGCACTGTCGCCACTGCGCGGCATTGGTCCCGAACAACTGAAGCTGAAGACGCTGTTGGAGCGGATCGGCAGCGGTGCGGTGCAGGAGATCATTCTGGCTACAAGCCCGACTGTGGAGGGCGAAGCGACGGCGGTCTATCTGGCGCGGCTGCTGCGGCCGCTGGGTCTGAGGGTCACTCGCATCGCGATGGGCATACCAGTTGGTACGGATCTCGAATTCGCGGACGAAGTGACGATGTCGAAGTCGCTAGAGAACAGGCGCGAGGTTTAACTACGCGAGCGGCCTATGGCGCGGACGATTGGCTCGGGCAGCGCGTAGCGGCGGAACTCCTCGTTGGACACTTCACACCAGCGGACTTCGCGCGATTCCTCGCTAGTCCGTACCGTCATGTCGACGGCGCGGAAGGTGAAGATGAGGTCGTGGTGCTGATGGTAGGGTTCCTTTTTCCTCGGCGGAATGCCGTGGACATCCATGCCGACCAGCATTCCCGGAACCGTGGAGAGCATGGCCCCGGTTTCTTCCTCAATCTCGCGGCGAGCCGAGGCTTCGAGCGACTCGTCCCCGGGCTCGACGTGGCCTCCGGGCAATAGCCAGCGTTCAAGGCGGCGGTGATGAACAAGCAGGACGAACTGCTGGTCGGGGGATAGCACGACGCTGGTAGCCGTGATGTGACCAGGGGCGAACTGATCGCGCGTAAAGGGGTCTTCGGAGTGGCGCAGGAGCATGAGGATGAGTTCCTGGCTTTTGAGGGCCATCTCGTCGTTGGATGCGGAGAATGCCGCCACCAGCGCGACGGCCGAATCACGAGTAATCATGCGCCGATCACCGCAAGAGGATTCGCTTCGCGCAAACCGGCGGCGGTGACCTGCCCGATGCGAATGTCGATGAGTTGATTGGCTGGCCGGCCGTGGGCCAATTCCACTTTGAGGTAGTTCGTGCTCAGTGCCGGCATCCCTTCTTCCAAAGTCACGACGCTGAGAGTGCGTCCGATGAAACGCTGGCGGAAGGCGGCGTTCTTACCGGCAGCGAGTTGGCGCAATATGGCGTTGCGCTCTTTCCGCAGACGAATGGGAACCGAGCCGGCATAACTTTCCGCGGGCGTGCCGGGCCTTTCCGAATAGGTAAATACGTGCAAGTATGTGAACGGCATGGACTCTATGAAGTGGCGGCTTTCTTCGAACTCGGCATCGGTTTCCCCAGGGAAGCCGGTCATTACATCGGCGCCGATGGCGGCGTCGGGCATGAGCGCGCGGGCTTTTTCCAATCGTCCGGCGTAGTGGCGTGTGCGATAGCGGCGCTTCATTCGTTTGAGAGTTGCATCGCAGCCGGATTGCAGAGGCGCGTGGACGTGCGCGGCCAGCCGCGGCGAGTCGGCCATGAGCTGCAGGAGCTCGTCAGAGAAGTCCATCGGCTCGACCGAGCTGAGACGCAGGCGCTCCACCGGCGTTTCATCCAGAAGGCGCTTCACGAGACGCGCCAGGCGGGCGGGGAGGCCGTCCGGTTGTTCATAGCCGCGTTCCCTGCCCCAGCGGCCGAGATTGATTCCACTCAAAACGATTTCCCGGTATCGCATCGAAAGAGAGCGCACCTGCTCGATCACCCGATCGGCAGGCGCGCTGCGGCTGCGTCCGCGAACTGAGGGGATGATGCAGAAGGTGCAGACGTTGTTACAGCCGTCCTGGATTTTGAGGTTGGGACGGGTGCGGTCGCCGGCGGCGTCTTCGACAGGGGCAGAGAGAAATTCCGTGTGTGCGCGGATGTCGCCGATGTGGATTTGGCCGTGGTAGTGTCCGCCCCATTCGCGCGAAACAATTTCGGCAATTTGCGTTTTGTGGGAGTTGCCGACGACCCAGTCGACGCCGGGCAAGGCGGCGATTTCAGAGGGCGCGCGCTGGGCGTAGCAGCCGGTGACGAGGACGCGGGCGGCGGGATTTTCGCGGCGCAGGCGCCGGATGGACTGGCGGAGGTCGTTGTCGGCTTCGGCGGTGACGGTGCAGGTGTTGAGGATGACCAGTTCGGCGTCGGCGGAGGCGGAGGGAATGTGGCCGTCGCCGGCGAGGGCGGACTCGAGGGCGGCGCCATCGGCTTGGGCGGCGCGGCAACCGAAATTCTGGACGAAGAAGCGGGGCAACAACTTAATTGTAGCGGGGGGTGGTGGACTGGGATGAGTGGGGGTAGGGCCGATGAGCCAGGGCTTGAGGTGCCGTTCGAGCGCGGCGCCGCTTGTCGAGATGACCCCAAGAATTGTATCCGCGCTTGGGTTGGACGGGTTCGATGGGTTCGCTTGGACTGCCTCGATCTTTTGTTTTCAGTCAAGTTTGGGTTTGTTTCGTCAAAAAAACATGATGCATTGTGGCGCCCCCAAGAGGTTGACGACGCAGAGAGGACGGAGTTCCCCGTTGTGCGCCTACGTTGAGGGTCGCATCCGGCGCAATGCTACCGGATGCGCGGTGGCGGTAAATGACGGAAGCGACGGGGAATGATTTTTTCGAGAGGGGTGGGATTGGCAGCAGACAAAGAGGAGATAATCAGAACATGGAAGGTCAGGAAAGCGGCAACGGTTGGAAAGAGCGGATGGATCGCTTCGAGCGTGGACTGGAGCACCTGCTACAGGTACAAGCCGGTCAGCAGATCACCATGGACAAGCTCCTCCAGGCTCAGAAAAAGAACGAAGAGTTGCTGGGCCAAGCGCTAGGTGCAATCAACTCTCTGGCGCGCATCGCCGAGTCGCACGAAAAGCGAATCTCGGGTCTTGAGGGGTAATCGGGGGATCAGCGCTTGAACTCCAGGAAGTATTGATGCGATAGGAAGGTGTGGCTGGCGGTTTGGCGGAAGCCGGCGGCGGTGAGTTCGGCGCGGACCTGATCTTCGGAGAGTTTCATGGAGACGGGCGGGCCGACGGGGAGTTCGCGCTTGTAGAAGTCGATGATGACGATGCGGCCGCCGGGTTTGAGGGCGGCGATGGTGTCGACGGAGGCGGCGGGGATGTCGGCGGCGTAGACCTTGGCGGCGTGGCGGGCAAAGCCGCAAAGCGGCGGGTGAAGTAGCCGGAGCCCGCGCCGATGTCGGCGATGGCTTCGTTGGGTTTGATTTTCAGCGCCTGAATGACTTCGTGCGGCTTCTGCCAGGCGTCGCGCGAGGGATCTTCGAGGATCTTGGCGTACTCGCTGGCCGAGCGGGGCGGATGGTGCTGGTGTTGCACCTGCGCGGAGGCGGAGAGGGCACAGGGGCGAGAGGCGGCGAGAGTGGGCGGGGAGATTGGGCCCGGGGTGGGGCCGTGATTAGTCAATTAGCGTTGCAAGACGAGCGCGGACTTCGTCCACGATGAATTCGGGAACGCGTTCCACAAAGCGGGCTTGGCGGGCGTGAAGGTCGAGCACGCGCGGCTGATTGCAGAGTACGACCCCGGCGGTTCGGGTACCCGCACCACTCAACGAAACCGCGAAGCCGGCATGACGTGCGAAATTGCCACCTTGGGTAATTGGCACACCAGCGGTGTGCCGAGCGCATTGAATTCGGCAGGCGATACGATTAACACGAAGCGGGCTCCCGCTTGTTCACGGCCAGCAGTTGGATTCAGGTCGACGTGGTAGATGTCGCCCCGTTTCACCTACAGCGCTTCCCGTCCGATGCTTGGGGTATCGGGCCACTCCCGATCCTCTTGGGTCAAGGGAGCGCTGGAATCGCATTGTGCGATCAGGTCGGCGAGCCGGTACTTCCCTTCCCGCTTGGGCGAGGGTGTGTCCATTCCCGCCAGCTTCTTCAGCCAGTCCTCAAGTGTGAGGCCCTGCTCGGCAGCGCGAGCCTTCAGTGCCGCCGCTTGCTCGTCGGGGATTTGAAGGAAGGTCATAGAGGAAATCGAACTTTCGTCTTTAGGATAGGGCAAAGAAGGGGATCCTCGGCCTCGGGATCCCAGGCCAGGGCGCAGTCGCGGCTGCGGTAGTTCCCCCCCTAACCCACCACTTCCCGTAGTCTTTTCCCAATCGCGTCGGGGTCTTCCGGACGCAGGCAGGCAGGGCTAAAGCCGATGATGCCGCT